>JAFQAM010000103.1 GCA_017416885.1 Clostridia bacterium
CAAAACAATTGAAAATATTTTTGCGAATGTGGCGGAATTGGCAGACGCGCTAGATTCAGGTTCTAGTGTTTTACCACGTGCAGGTTCAAGTCCTGTCATTCGCACCAAAAAAAAGACTGTAATTTTGATACAAAATTGCAGTCTTTTTTTATCCATTACGGAGTAATGGCATATCATCACGCAACTTGTTTGCGTGCATATCATCAAAAAGAGCGAGAAAATCGCTCTTTTTTGCATATCATCACGCTTTAGCGTGTATTGAAACTCCGTAATGATGATATACAATGCTCCGCGTTGATGATATCCAGCCACTTCGTGTCTGATGATATACACTTTCTACGAAAGTGATTTTTTTGCGAGCCTTTTTTGTTTTTAGCTGTAAAATATAAATCGTTCACTTTATGCCCTTATCGTTCAATTTATGGGGTATCGTTCAATTATTGATTTACTGAAGAAACGACTTGTTTTTAGTTAGATATTATGCTATAATGAACTCACCTATAAATAAGAATTTAGAGGGGGTTCTCAAGAATGAAATGTCCTAAATGTGGTAGAGAGATGGAATTAGGTTATTTTTATGGTCAAAGAGCATTGTGGAGCAAAAACGAAGATAAATTTACAATTCTCAAAGGCAAAGATGATTTGAAACTATTTGCTTCGGGGTCTACTGCTTATAAATGTGAAAGTTGTCACAAAATCATTGTAGTGATTGATTATTAAACAAATTCCAATTTATCGAATTAATATAGGTGCAAACCATTGTAGGAAAATGCACCCATAACGATAAATTTTTCACCCATAAATAAATGGTATCAAAATTTTAGATTACTCACAGAAAAAAGCAAGTCTTTTGACTTGCTTTTTTTCTATCCAATCCGAAGGATTGGTATGTAATCACGACGCAGTCGTGTATGTAATCGCCGCAGGAGTATGGCATCACGCGCGAGCGTGTATCTCCCTTCGCATTGATTCCATACCGTCTTTGACGGATTCCATACGCAACAAGTTGCGGATTCCATACAATTCCTACGGAATTGATTTAGCACTCGCTAAAATGTGGGTGCTTTTTTGTGGTTATGAGGTGGCATCGGATTCGAAGCAGGCTTTGACTTCGTCAAAGCTCTGGTTCGCTCATTTGCCACAAAGCCGAAGTCAATTTATTAGCGTAAGGCGGTGGCAAATGCCTCGCGTAGCGAGAATCCAGCGTGCTATGTTCGCACTAATGAAATTGGGAGCACCTTTATACAACACTTCGTGTTGATTCCATACAACGCTTCGCATTGATTCCATACCGTCTTTGACGGATTCCATACCGCAACAAGTTGCGATTCCATACAATTCCTACGGAATTGATTTTATCATCCACTAAATGTGGGTGCTTTTGTGGAATACACATACGCATGCACAGCGACTACAACATATTTTTATGACTATATAACCACAGAGGTCCCCTCTAAGCCTATGGATAAATTTGTACAAGATGTGTATCTTGACAAAAACGGAAATCCAATTGAATAAAGGCTGATACCTTCAAGCAATAAAAGGCAGAAGCTCCATTTGGAGCTTCTGCCTTATTTGTTTTATAATATAAAAGAGCCAAAGCATATGTCACCCTATGCTTTGGCTTTAGAAATTCAAGTTAGATACGATTAATACTGTTATTTCTTTTCTAAATTCTCTTTTACTTTTGTCCACCAATAGTCATATTCATACACCTTGTATCCAAGGCTATCGGTGTCTATACTTTGATTTTCGTTACGATTCTTTTCTGCATCAGTATAGATTCTTATAAACTCGTTGATTAAAAGCTTATCCCTTACATAATAGCCCTTGTGCTTATTTTGCATCTTAATGCACTTCAACTCGTCGCTTTGTGTGTGAGCCTCACAAAAGATTATATATTGTTTAATAACTTTTTTGCGCAGAAAATAGTGCTTTAAATAGCTGTTTAATAAAATACAGTTATCAAGTAGCTCTTGAATTGCAGTTTTTGTTGCAAGTCTTATATTGGACACTCTTACCGTTATCTGATTATTATAATAGTAGGATGTACCACTCTCGACAGATACGGAATCTTCTCCAAAAAGCTCCTTAATAAAATCAACAATAGCGGCATTTTCTGGTCTTTCAATTTCGATTGAAACTGATCCACAAAAAACCTTTTTATAGCTTTCATAGCATTTTATTCCGGCAGTGGTATCAAAGAAGTTTATTCCGCACTCTTCACTGTTTTTGTTAGCAGTATCATTAGATTCGGAGGTGGTTGCGGTGTTTTTCACAGCCGCCTTTTCTTTTATCTCGTGATGGTCACCAACCTTTACAATTTCAAATTGCTTTCCATTTGCGCTAAAAGCAGGATAGTTATCAGCTTTTTCTTTATCTGTAAGAATATGTGCACAAATAAGATTGCTTTCTACGCTCTTTCCGCCGTGCTTCTTTGGTAAAATGTGAGTGATTGTCCATCCGTAGTCACTTCCCGGCTGTCCGTATGCTTGCTTATCAATTCTTCTTCCGGAAAAATCATTTACAACCAAATCCTTGCCGTAGTGCTTTTTCCAAATAGCCATAGCCAGTTTAGTAGTAAGATCTACAGCAGGCTCATTAATTACGGTTGTGCTACTTTTTGCCACATCTTGATTTTTAACAGATGGCTTCTTTTTAACGGTTGGTTTTTCTCTGATTTCATAATGATTTTCAACCTTTATGATTTCAAATTGCTTTCCGTTTGCGGTAAATACAGGATATTTATCCGACTTTTCATCATTTGTTAGAATGTGAGTACAGATAAGGTTGCTCTCGGTATCCTTCCCACCTCTGCTTTTTGGCAAAATGTGGTCCAGATTCCATCCAAACTCGCTTCCTCGTTGATCGTATGCACCTTTTTCCATTTCTCTACCTGCAAAGTCCTTTACTCTTGTTGCTTTGCCGTAGCGCTGATTCCATAGGTGCATTGCGTTTTCTCTGTTAATATCCATTCGTTTTTCTTTCATATAAACTATCTCCTTTAAATTAAAGATTAAATTGTCTGGGAAATAATCTATATCTAAATGAACCTCCTTTGCAGTCCATTACAAATGCATTGACCGACCGTTAGGGTGACCTAATGCTGTAAGCCTCAAGGGGCAATCCTCATAACAGCGTTCCAGAAGATTTGTCAGTCGCCTTTTATTTTAAAAGGGTGTAGATTCGTTGTAACTGCATATTTAATATAACACAATTAAACAAAAAAATCAAGACTACATATTATGTTTTTTTAATAAGTACAGGCGATAACAAACAAAAACCACCTATTTGGTGGTTTTTCTTTTCTCTGTTATTCCGTAGATGATAAATGCAAGTGAAATTAAAATTATGGAGCTTGCAATTAAAATGGCACAATTTCTGAAAAATTCAAGGGGGAGTATCAATATAATGCCGTCGGTGTAGGGATCAAAATAGAAATTGTCCTTGCCCGGAAAGAAAATTTTGTGGAACAGTGTAAAGGCAAATTCAAAGTCTATTGAGCATAAGCCCACAAGCAAGATAAAAACGCCGATGATTGTAATTCCGCAAATAAACAGTAAATTATAGCCACAGGGGCGGCAAAATTTGATTTTTTGCTTTTTGTGTAGAATATATGCGGTAGTAATAGCTGCCAAGGAAATTATAAATACTGTCAGGTTTAAGCTGAACAGATTTTTGCAATCCTCAAAGTGACTCTTTCCTTCCTCGCTCCACTGAAATACGCCTGCGCTGAATTCCTTATTTGGCAAGGTTAAATAATCTAAGAGCTGATTATATGAGTATATAATTTCCTCTTTTGAGTGCCAGGTGTATTCTGTTACCTCTAAGCTATCAATTTGCATATAATAAAATGGGCGAAAATATATAGGCAGTCCTACCGAAAATGTGATAACCAATAATACAACAAATATGCTTAGAATGGCTGTTAATGCTCTACTTAGTTTTTTGCTCTCCATTATTTTCTCCCTTCCTTTTTTTAATATTATAAAACGGTCGACTCGGTTTGTCAAGTGAGCGCGTGCAATAAATGAGCCTTGCCTCACTTTATGCAATGCGTTGCATTGCATTTCAAATATTTGCGAACGCAAATATATTTCAAGAAATTGCGAATGCAATTTCATTTCAAGATTGCGAAGCAATCATTTCATTCTGCAAAGCAGACAGTAGGATCTGCCTCATCCCCTGTCTTGCGGTCGCCATTATAAGCTAACAATGGATTGGCTTCGCCATAAATTGTAACTATGCGACATAAATTGCACCTTTGGTGCATGCTGACGGCTGGCGGCTGGCGGCTAACGGCAAAATATGGCGCAAATAGTGACCGTCGCTACCATTTGCGCCAAAATTTTACCGCTTGCGCCAAGTGTATTGCATTTTTATATTCTTTTTATTAAAATGATAATAGCAAAAGATTATCTATCATATGAAAGGAAAAGAGTTATGAAAAGAGTATTATCTATTTTATTAGTAGCAATAATGCTTCTTATGTCAGCATCCTTGCTTATTAGCTGCAAGGTAAAAATTGACTCGGGCAATGAGGCGGCTAAGCTACTATTGGCTAATGAGAGACTTGACGAAAAGGTATTATCTAAAATCGACTTAGGAATTGACGGAACAAAGGTGGCTAACTTAAATTCAGGCGCGCCTTTAAAAATGAATGACACAAGCGACTATATGCGTTTATCCGACAGTATGGGCGTGCACTACACTTGGACAGAGTTTGAGCAGCACTCACACTCAATGGTGGAATTTACCCAATTTATGAAGGGCATTGAGTCCAAGGTTGAGGATGTGGCAAGCGACATTGAAAGAATGAAAAACAAGGTTGGCGTAACTGACAAGTGGGTTGACGGCGGATTTTTACAGGACGAGGAGCATATGCTTCGCGTTTACGAAAATATGGATATGCTTATAATCAAAAAGTATAAGCACAACGCGCTTTATGTTTGCACTCGCTACACTAACGAAAATGCCAAGAATGTGTACGAGATTTTCAGCTTTTATAAGTATGATGACGGCGACACTGCAAGAATGCGACTTACTTATATTCCCGGTGAATATTATGAGTGGGCAAGCCAGCACGCCAACGGCTTCAGCGACTATTTTATTGCTGAAAACAGCCGTGGCTATTGGGTGGCGACAAGATTTGATGTTGGTGACCACGATGCTACATTCTGGCCTCTTATTATAAATAACGGTCTTGGATACGGCGGCTCTGTTTATTTAATCAATCCGTCATATGGCGAAAGAGCTCCTATTGGCTTTACAGATTATGCTGACGGGCTAAGCGTCGGACCTTTAAGCGTTTTTGACCCTGCGGGTAATCGCGAGCTATTCCAAATAGTAGAGCACGAAGGCTCTGGCGCAGTTCAGCTATACTTTACAGGCATTAAGGACGGATTTGTTTCTGTTTCCACAAATAATGCCCGTGATGGCTTAGGTGACGGTGTATATGACACAAGCTCACTTGATAGCCTGGTTACCTCAAAGGGCACATATGAAGCGGTAGAAAGCACAAACGAAAAAGGCAAATATTACTTTAACAGCGGATATGTTCAGCACTACTACGGCGACGATTTTGACTACGGTAATATTTCATTTATGATAAATTATGAAAATGATACCGACACAATTTCAGACTATATTCTTGAATTTGGCGACTATGCAAAATCAATCGGCTTAGAGCTATATTGCGATATGAAGCCCGTAAAGGAATCTATTTATCACGCAGCCGAATACTGTAAAGGCTTCAGCGATGCGTTTACCTGGAACGGCTACAAAATGTCGAGCTATGAAAATGCGGTAAAAGCAAAGCAAGCATTTCTTGATGCAACCGATACCGCTATGGGCTACTACGAGGAGGTAAAGGATTTTCCAAAGGCTGAAACTAAGCAAAAGCTATCAAAAAATGCAAAATTTGCAGATATTGATAATATTGTAATGGGCGAAAACACATACGCTGACGGTAAGGTTACACTTGCAAATGTGGGAATTTCAATCACAGATACCGCCCTTTTTGAAAACGGGCTTGAATATGTATTAAAGATAGGCTTAGCTCTATGCGATAGCGACGGTAATCCAATCAGTGTTAATACAGTACCGCTAAAATCAGGCAGTGAAAGCTCAATTACCTACACAGGTGGGACTGTAATGCTTAATGCAGGCGGCACATACGATTTACCGAAAAATCTTTCACAGGGCGATTATGTATTGGTTGTATATGCATCCACAATTGACGGCATCCGTGTAAGTGAAATGGCAAAGCTTGCATTTGTGTCAATTAATGAGGGTAAGCTTGATTCAACTGCTATGGATATTGAAATTTCCAAGCTGAACGATAATTTACACGCAACCTACAAAATAAAGAACATCAGATATATTGAAATGACCGCCACAAAGGACTCATACTCATATAATGAGGTAAGACGGGAAATTATGCAAGAGATTTTAGCATACGGCTATCCCGATTCCGATGCAGTATTAGAATATGAAAACGGCGAAGCGGTTGACAAAAGCGCCTCCTTAGCTAAGGGCACATACCGTATGACCGCGTATTTCCCCACAAGCGACGGCCTTGCGCAGAGTTATGTGTATTTGACAATAAAATAACAAAAAAGGCTTCGTTTGAAGCCTTTTTTCTCATTTGCGAAGCAAATATATCGAATTTCCCAAAGGGAAATATATCGAAGCCGATAAGGCTATATCGAATTTTTGCAACGCAAAAATATATCGACACGCGTTAGCGTGCCACAAAAATTCACTAAATCAAAATGTTTATTCTTCTTACTTTGCAATCCGAAAAAGTCCTACATCCTGCTTTTTTAAATGTGCTTCGCACTCGATATATTTGCTTCGCAAATTCGATATAACTGCTTCGCAGTTTCGATATAATTGCTTTGCAATTTCGATATATTTTGCTTTGCAAAATGAGAACCTAACCACTGAAATAAACATAAAATCCACGGATTGCTCCGTGGATTTTATGTTTATTTCTTAACCTTATAGGTTACATGAACTGCGTTACCGCCTGTTAAGAGAATCATCTCAACAGCTGTCTTTGAGAAGTCGCCCGCTTTAACTACGAGTGGCTTATTGATTGAGCCTCTTGCAAGAACCTTAACGGTCTTTGCTCTCTTATCGATAAGTCCCTTAGCCTTCATTGATGCAAGGCATGCAACATCGTGAGCCTCGAAAGCATTTGACAATG
>JAFQAM010000104.1 GCA_017416885.1 Clostridia bacterium
TACAGTATTAATCCACGGACTTGTTCGTGATGCCCAAGGCAGAAAAATGTCCAAATCACTTGGCAACGGTATCGATCCACTGCTTATCATTGAAAAATACGGCGCAGACGCGCTTCGCTTTGCTTTAGCAACAGGTAACTCCCCTGGAAACGATATGCGCTTCAGCGACGAAAAGATTGAAAGCGCGAGAAACTTTGCAAATAAGCTTTGGAACGCAGCCCGCTTCGTTATGATGAACCTCGATATTGAAAAGGTTGAAATGCCATGCGAGTGTAAGCTCGGTATCCAGGATAAATGGATTTTAGGTAAGCTTAACGCTTGCATTAAGAAAGTAAGAGATAACCTCGACTCATACGAGCTTGGTATTGCTCTTGGCGAAATCTACGACTTTATCTGGGATGTATTCTGCGATTGGTATATTGAGCTTTCAAAGACTACACTTTCAGCAAAGGGAACAGAAGCAAATCTTGTTTCACAAAATGTAATCGTTTATGTTCTTGAAAGCATCTTGAAGCTTCTGCATCCGTTTATGCCATTTATCACAGAGGAAATTTATCTCTCGCTTCCACACTTCGAGGAAAGCGAAAGTATTATGATTTCGTCCTACCCTGTGTCTAAAAATGAGTATAATTTCACCGCTGAGCTTGAAATGATGGAAAGAGTAATTGAAACAATTAAAGCAATCCGTCAAAGAAGAACAGAAATGAATGTTCCGCCGTCAAGAAAGGCAAAGGTATTCATCTCAACAAAATATACCGACACCTTCAACGAAGCAACCTTTGAATTTTTCAAGAAGCTTGCATCCGCATCCGAGGTTGAGTTAATCGACGAGTATAAGGGCGAAAACGCAGTTCAGATTATCACTCACGCAGCCACAATTTATATCCCAATGGCTGAAATGATTGACACAGAGAAGGAAAAAGCGCGTTTGAACGGCGAGCTTGCCAAGGTTAACCTTGAAATCGAAAGACTTGCTAAAAAGCTTTCCAATGCAGAGTTTGTAAATAAAGCGCCCGAAAAGGTAGTTGAGGGCGAAAAAGCAAAGCTTGCAAAATACGAAAGCCAGAAGCAAGGCATCCTTGATGCCATCGCATCTCTATAACATCAAAAGCAAGAGGAAACGCCTCTTGCTTTTTTGCATAAAAATCGCAGTTTGAAATTGTGCATATTTTACAAAATGTAAAATTGCTCTTATGATTATGTTGACAAAATACACAAAATATGTTAAACTTTTTTTGTAATCTATATTATAAGGAGAAAAACAATGAAAAAAAGATTATTATTAACGCTCGTTGTTTTAGCGGTTGTGATATGTGCGATATCCATATTAGCATTTACCGCATCGGCTGAGACCGAGCAAATCACCGTTTCATTTATGAACGGCATTAACTCAACCACTCTTGATAAAGCGGTTGCTACTGACGGCGTATTAACTGTTGGAGCAGGAGAAAAATTTGTTCTTCCTGTAAAGGAAGTGGACACAGGCTATGCTTTAGTTTGGGCGACACCTGAGGGAAAGGCTTGGAGCGCAGGCGAGGAGGTAAGCTTTTCTGAGGATACCACGCTTTACCAATTCAAGGCGTTAGAGGTTGATACTGTTGACGCAATGAAGAATGCTGTTAAAAACGGAACAGCTGTAAAGCTTATGAGCGATATGGTATCTGAAAGCGGAAAGATTTCTACCAAAAACCAAGGTATTACAAACTTCTTTATGAACGGACATACCTTGACTATCCAAAATACAGACCGTGGCTTTGAAGAAGAGAGAGCAGGTAGAAGATTTTACGGCGAGGGTAGAATTGTATTTGAGCCCAACAATACATCGGGAACAGGAGCGCATCTTTTCAGAATGCATTCACATGGCTATGCAGGACACAACAACTATCTTTTTGTTGGCGCTGATATAGTAATTGAAGCTGCAAACGCAATTTTAGGTCAGGATACAAACTCAGGACAAACAGGATATCCTACAATGGATATTTACGGTAAGGTAACTGCGTACAGACTTTTACATATGGAAAAAAGTGGCGAAAGAAAGCCAAATGTAAATATTTATGAGGGAGCAGAGGTTACTTTGACTGGCCCATCAATTACAGCTACCGGAACATATTCCGGAACTGTAAATGTTACAATCAAAGGCGGCACACTCATTTTCAACGCGGAGGGAGCAACTGTGTTCTCATCCAATACTAACCCCAACAACGATAATAATGAGTTCAACATTTTCAATATTACAGGCGGTTCGTTCGCATTGATTGATAGCGAGGTTGATGCGCTCAAAGCACTTTTGACAGATGAATATACCGTAATAACGAATGAGACTTCTTCATATAACTTTGTTACAGTGGTTCCAAGCGCATGCGCTCACGATTATGAAAAGACCGAATTTGAATCAACCTGTACAACTTCAGGAAGAACAGTATTTAAGTGCGCGGCTTGCTTAGATTCATTTTATATAGAATCAGGCGAAAAGAAGCCTCACGATTTTGAGCAAATATCAGATATTCCCGCAACACCGACAGAAGCAGGACTTAAAACATTAGCATGTAAAAACTGCGGCGCTAAAATTGAACAAAAGTATTCATATGATCCATCCCTTGTTAATATCGACATTATCGTTAACACAGGTGACGGAGAAAAGAAAATAAGCGCATCAGTTACAGATGTGTTTGTGTTGGAAGCGACTGGAAGCGAAGGTGCATATTCATACACTATCACAGGAATTAAAGAATTCGGCGACTATTTGGTACAAGATATTGTAGCTGTAAATGTACCTGCTTGTATATCTGCAATTAATTTCACAAGCGACGCAGGAGCATTAAAGGCTATCTATATTGAAGACAGCGCAAAAATCAGTATTTACAGCTTTGCTAAACTATCTGCCCTTGAAACAATTAGCATAGGCGCTTCAAATGTAGCATTTAAAGCAGGATGCGCAAACTCTGTTATTAAAAATATTCTTTCAAATAAAGAGGGCGCATATGTAAACTATGAAGCAAAGGCATTCAGTAAGATTTTAAGTCTTGAAAAGGTTACCTTCTCAACAAACAGTGATTATATTCTTGCCGCTGAAGCATTTGGCGACTGTACAGGCATTAAAGAGATCGTATTCCCTGACTACTCAAGACCTCAATTTACAGGAAGCGCATTCTGGCAGAACAATATTGAATACATCTATGTAGGCAGAGGCATTAAATCATTAAATAACGACCCATTCAACAGAAACTATAAGCTTAAAAAGGCAGTGTTAATGGAAGTTAACAGCTTACCTGCTGATTATACATTCTGTTGGTCATACGATTGGGCAAACGATAACGATCCTACAACAGGCCCTGCAGAAATATATTTCCATTCAAGCGAATTAAGTCTTGCAGGAAATGCATTCTATCAAAGCCACGGCATTACAATTTATACAAATGCGCCAATCACGCATGGTTCGGCATTTAGCGGTTGTCAATCAAAAACCGTTGACGGAGTTACATACCCTGCATATACAATTGTATACGGTATTCCGCATAAGCTTGTTGAAGCAACAAGCGAGGCAGACTCCTGTACAGAAACCGGCTTAAAGGGATATAAGGGCGACTGTCCTTGTGGCGAATTTGTTAAGGGCTCTGTAACAGTTAAGGTATTTAAAGGTCAAAAGACAAATAGCTCCACCTACGAGGAAATCACATATACAACTGAGGAGATTCCGGGCACGGGACACAAAGAGGGCACAGTAATTAATGTTGCTTACAATAACGGTTATATGTCAGCGGGCGTAAAGACATACATATGCGCGGATTGCTCTAATGAATGTACTGAAGAAACACCGTCTGCCGAGGCTTTATTTACTTTCTTAGGCTACTCAATGCCTGAGGATGGCGAGCTTGTATTGACAATAGGCTTTGCTGTTAACAGTAAAGCGGTTGAGGCTTATGAAAAAGCAAACAATACTAAGCTTGAATATGGCGTAGTATGCGCGATCAGCGAAAAGTTAGACGGCAAGGCTCCTCTTGACAGCACATTGACAGGCGTAAGCATAGTAAAAGCGCCGGTTGATAAGACATATGGAGCATTCAATTTCGTATTATCAGGCTTCACAGATGAGCTTCTTGATTTAGAGCTTGTTATGGCAGCATATGTAATTGATGGCGAAAATACAGTATATCTGCAAAAGGAACAGACAAATATGCCAAGCTCCATTTCAATCAATAAATATTTAGCGGAGAATATCCCTGCATAAATAACAAATAACACAAAAAGCAAGAGGCTCGCCTCTTGCTTTTTTGCATAAAAACCTAAAGCATTAATTGTGCAGGATTAACAAAAAATATCTTTAAATATCGGTTTTTATTGACAAATTCAACACAATATGCTAAACTTATAATATAATACTATATTTTAAGGAGAAAAAATATGAAAAAGAGAATATTTTTAGTAATTTCTTTAATTGCTTTAATGCTCTGTATGCTTACAATAGTAGCCTCTGCTGAAGAGTTTACAGTAAACTATAATGACGGTAAAGCAATAGAAACAACAAACGAGGACGGCGTAATCACACTTCGCGATACTATTATTTCCAATGTGAACGCAAATAAAACCTTCTACGGCTGGTACACAAAGGAAGGCGATATGTATAAGCCGGGTGAAACCATTACCTTAACAAAGGATACAAATCTTTATGAGGCATATGGATATCCGGGAACAAACAAGAGCTTACCGTTAAGTGGTGACAACCAATGGGATTGGCCTTTTATTCAGCTTCAGGAAAATATCGTGCTTGACGCGAAAATGTCACCTCCATGGGGCGGATGCGCAACAGTTGACCTAAACGGCTTTACAATCACCACATCAGCTCAGCATGCTGTAAACGAGCAGAGATCAGGTATCCGTTTTGTAGGTGAGGGCTCAGTTATCCACACAGGAACAGGTAACTTCTTTAATGCTTCATCACACGGCTACGGCGACGGAAGCCAATACCTCTTAATAGGTAAGAATGTAACCGTTACAACAAACGGAACCTTGTTAAATTACACAAATGATACCAATTCGGTAATTCCGATTCATATTTTCGGTAATGTTATATGCAATAAGCTATTCCACATCACAAAGCTTGAGCACAACCTTGATGTTCAGATAAATCCTGACAGACTTGAGGTTACAGGCGATGTACTTATGACTGTCGGTAGCTATAACGGTGATGGTGCAAAGGTTAGCATTAACATTTTCGGCGGAAATATTGTATTATCATCAAGCGCGACAGAATTAAATTATTGGCATAATAACAGTACAGCCGATAATGCGTCAAGATGCTATATTACAATCACACAGGGCGCATTCAGCTGCGGAGACGATGCAATCAAGACATTTGTTCCCGATGGCTATAAGACAACTGTAACCGAAATAGGCGGCGTAAAATATACAAATGTAGTAAAAAGCACAGACTGCTCGCACGAGTA
>JAFQAM010000105.1 GCA_017416885.1 Clostridia bacterium
ATAAGGAGAAAAAGAAATGAAAAAGAAGCTACTTTTATCATTTGTTTTAGCAATTGTATTTGCTTTAACACTTACAGTAGTCGCATTCGCTGATAGTATACATAATGAAAATACAGTAGACTATAACGAAAAGGCTATTCTTGCAGACGGAACGGTTCTTCCAATATACGACGAGAATAAGGAAGCACTAATTTGGTATATCAGCGGAAAGGACGAAAACGGCAATAATATATATACATCAATCCGTTCCGACGATCCACAGGTAATATACCACTGCGAAACTTGGTTTGAAATAACAAGCACAAGAATTGATTTATCTGACGGAACAAAGATACCATCATCAGATTTTGTTGTTGTAAACTGGATGGACGATGATGTTGTTGTTAACGAATGCTCTAAGGCAGACTACATCGGCAAGGCTGTTACAGGCTTCAAGCTTATGTTCCAAGGAAACAAAAACTTACAGTACATTTATTTAAGACATGATACCACTTCAATTATGAGACAGAACTTTAATGGCTGCTCTAATTTGAGATATGTAAACTTTAAAGACTTAACAAAGGTTACAAGAATAGGCGATAGCCAACACTTCTCAAACTGTGGCGAGCTTTTTAAGGGAGAAATACTTGACCTTTCAAACATGACAAGCTTAACGAGAATTGATGGTGGTGGAACATTTAATAATGTACACTTTGCAAAAATTATTTTACCAAGCTCTCTTAAGGAAATAGCCTCATGGTCATTCCAAGCAACAAGCTTTGAAAGCTTTATTTGGCCATCAAGCGTTACAAAAATGGAAGGCTCAATGTTTAAGAACAATACAGGCTTAAAGGAAATTTATTTGCCTAATACATTAACCTCAATCGGCGAAAACGCATTCTTAAATGTTAACACACTTGAAAAGATTTTCTTTGTTGGTACAAAGGACGAATTTACAACATTACTTTCAAATGTAAATTCATCAGGTAATGCTCCATTCTTCAGTGTAGCAAACGAGGGAACAGCTATTTCATATGCAGATTACAAGAAGCTCGAGGATAAGAGCGGCAAGTATTTAGTTTATGATGTAAGCACATGTGCATACGGTGGCGAGCACGGTGAAATTAACCTTGTAAATCCATGCGTAGGCGCTTGCTCAATTTGCGGCGAAAGAATGGTAAAGCATGCAGCTTCTGAAAATATCTCTGTAAATGTAGAATATTCAAGCTTTGCTTTAGCAGGCACAAAGACAGTTATATGTAATAACGAGGGCTGCGGTCACGAGGAAACATCAGAATTATCCGCGCTTTTAGTATGCCGCGGCTATTCCGCACCTGAAAATGAGGACGGCAGATTTGCAGTAGTATTTGATATCAATAACGCAGCAATTACAGAGTACGAATCATTAACGAAAAAAGCAGTTAAGCTTGGTGTATTTGCAGTATTATAGTCAAAGCTTGGCGCTAATGATGTTTTAGGAACGGACGGAAAGCTTACCTGTGACGGTGTTAAGGCAGAGGTAGAGTACGGTCAATACACATCAGTTGAATTAAAGCTTTCAGGCTTTGAAACAGATGAGCACAAAGCACTTGCGCTTGCAATGGGCGCGTATGTTGATGTTGACGGTGAATATTCATATATTCAGGCATTCGCACCTGAAGCAGATGCAAAATATTCATTTGTTACATATAACGATGTAGTAAAGCCATCAGTTGAAGATGTAGAATAAACTATAAAAAGCCGAGATATCTCGGCTTTTTTCTTTTAATTATTGACAATTCACTAAAAAAAGTATTATAATGTAAATAGTAAATTTTAGGAGGACAAGATGAAACAAAATCCTATTTTGAAATATTTGCTTCTATTAAGTGTTATTATTCTTTGCTTTACTCTTTTTGGATGCAATAACGGTATAATAACCGATATCGGAAATGATACTGACATTGATACAAAAATGGATACAAAAACGGATACAAATACGGATATAAATACGGATACAAATACAGATACAAATAACGATACAAATACAGATACAAGCACCGACACCGACATAGAAGAGGAGCAGGGCTATTTCGTAGCCACAGTCACCGAAAGCGAATATATCAGATATTCCTTCTTTACAGACGGCAAGGATGCTCCAGAAAATCTAAAGGGAATTTACTATTCCGCTTCTGAGCCCGGTGGCAAGCCGAGAAATGACGGCACAGGCAAAATTTATCTCTATGTAAAGCCAATTACAACATATACAGTGCTTAAGGTTGTAGTAGAGGGCGAATATGACTCTATTGAAAGCCTTGGCAGAGACCTATACTGTATTCACGGCGTAAAATCCAACCTTAAGGTGGGCGCAAGCACAAGAACGATGATAGCCACTCAAAAGGAATATTTCCAAAAGTACGGCTACGGAATTACCGATGACGGCACAATGGTGATTACCTGGCAGGAAAATCCGCAGGAGCTGCTTCGATATGTTGAAATTACATACGATAGCGGTGACGGCTCACGCACCGAATATGTTGATGCGGAATTAGGAAAAATTGAGCTTTTTAAAATGCAGGAAAATAAGGAGTACACCGTTTCCATTCGCGCAATTGGCACAACAAGAATAGGCAAAGCTGTTGAAATTAAAGGCTGCTGTATGAACGCGCCAAAATCCGTTTCCTTCCCAAGAGTGGAAATAAATACCGAAGGCTTCGTATGGCCCGATTGTGACTTTGTCGGTTCGCCGTCAGG
>JAFQAM010000106.1 GCA_017416885.1 Clostridia bacterium
GATACATTTGGCACAGCAAAGGTGGATGAGGATAAAATTTCTGAGTTTGTATATAATAACATCGACCTTCGTCCAACTGCTATTATTGAAAAATTCCAGCTTCGCCGTCCAATTTACCGTCAGCTTGCTGCATACGGTCATATTGGTAGAGAAGATCTTGATATTCCATGGGAAAAAACCGACCTTGCTGAAAAAATTAAGGCTGAATTATTATAATAATTTTTATGCACTCTAAAAATTTTATTTAGAGTGCATATTTTATTGCAAAATTATAGCACTCGTGCTAAAATAAAGAAAAAAGCAATTTTGGGAGAACGGTATGACTGATATTGAAAAAATAGAATATGCTAAATCTTTTATAGATAAATTAGCAAATGGAATTAATCCGTTAGATAATTCAAATGTTCCCGAGGGAGATATTGTTAACAATGTGCGTTTATCACGATGCTTTTTCTTTGTTTCTGATGTTTTAAGGCAGGTTATTGAAAATGGCGGGGTTGTATCATCAAAGATAACCGCGAAGGTTAAAAAGCAAAGCTTTATTTTAACTCAAGAGCAAAGAGAGAAGATTGTTACTAACGATAATCCTATGACAATTTCAGAAATTACGGATTATTTAAATTCTCTTGTTGACTTAGAAGCTACAAAGAAAATTTCATCAACCACTATTACCAATTGGCTAATAGAAAAAGGCTTTTTAATTAATGTTACTGTTAATGGCAAGAACAGAAAAAAGCCAACTGAATACGGTAATGAAATAGGTATTTCAACGATAGAAAAGCATGGAATGTACGGACTATATACTGTAATTATATATAACGCGTCAGCACAGCAGTTTATATATGACAATATTGATGATATTTTGGCTTTAAAAAATATGGATAAATGATATGAAAAGAATAATAATTATTACATTACTTTTGGTTATAGCATTGTTATGTTCGTGCCAGGAAAATTCAATAAAAGTTGAATATTTGGCGAGCGAGGGCGGATATATTGAAGGTAACACTAATCAAGTGATAGAATTAGTTAACGGTGTTGCTAAGGCTTCAACGGTTACCGCTAAGGCGAATGACGGTTATATTTTTGTTGGTTGGAGTGACGGTATAACTGAGCCTACAAGAAATGATACTCTTGATAAAAATGCAACTTTTACAGCCAATTTTGAAAAAACAAACATTATTTCTGTTGAATATAAGGCTCAAGATGGTGGATATATTGAAGGAAATGCATATCAAACAGGCGAGGGCAAGGTGAATACAACCACTGTAAAGGCTGTTGCGAATAAAGGATACCGTTTTGTTGGATGGGATGACGGAGCATCTGATGTTGTTAGAAATGATGAAGCAACTGAAAATAGGGTTTTTACGGCTATATTTAAGAAAATAATAACAGTCGAATTTACCTGTGATAGCAATGAAGGAAAAATATCAGGAAGACCAAAGCAAGCCTTAATTGAGGGCTCAACAACCGCACCTGTATATGCAATTCCTAATGCGGGATATGAGTTTGTCAAATGGTCAACCGGTGAAACGACACAATCATTAAAGGTTACTGCCACTGAGGATGTTACAATATATGCGATATTTGAACGCGTTTTGAGCGGTTTTCCAACAGTGTCTATTGACATATATGACAGTGCACCAATTGTATCAAAGGAAGAATATGTAGGCTGCTCAGTTGATATTTATAATACTACTGATGAGTTTACGCTAAGCGATATAACAGGAAAAATCAGAGGCAGAGGCAATACCACATGGGATGCCCCTAAAAAGCCGTATAAATTGAAGCTTGATGAGTCTGTTGATTTATTTGGTAACGGAAAAGCAAGGACCTGGACATTGATTGCAAATTATACTGATCTTAGCCTTTTGAGAAATTATCTTGCGTATTCGGTGGCATCTTTGTTTGATACTCAAAAGATAACTACAAGCACGGAATTTGTCGACTTGTATGTCAATGGTGAATATTTAGGCGTTTATTTGCTGTGCGAGCAAAATGAAGTACACGAAAATAGAGTAAATATTTCTGAAACAGGTGAAATTGATACGGGTTATATTATTGAGCTTGATGGCAGAGAGGATGGCGAGGGATTTTATGTTGACGACAAATTTTACGCCATTAAGTCACCTGATACGGATGGAAGATTATTTACAGAGGAGCACAGAGAGTTTATAAAGACATATCTTGAAAGCTGCTCAGAGGCTTTATCAGGTGTTGATTATGATAAGATTGAAGCTTTAATTGATACAAAATCCTTTGCACAGGCATATATAGTACATGAGTTATTTAATAATGTTGATGTAGGCTATGCAAGCTTTTATATGTATAAGGATGCGGGCGGCAAGCTTCAATGCGGTCCTGTATGGGATTTTGACAGAAGCCTTGGTGTTACAGGTCATCAGCACGGAGCTGAGGATTTCGCTACCTTATGGGCGAAGGAGCAGAACATTTGGTTTAATAAGCTTTTGAGTCACGATGAATTTGTTAAGCTTGTTTCTGACCAAATTATTGAATATGAAAAGCAAATTACTGATACCTTAAGCGAATGCTATGATTTTGCTTATAAAAATCAAAATTCATTTAAGCTTAACTTTGAAAAATGGGATATTTTAGAAGATTATGTATGGCCGAATTCAGGTCCTACAGAAAAGTTGCACACATGGGAGTCACAGGTTGAATTTACAAGACAGTATCTAAATGATAGCTTGAATTTTTTAAAGTGGATATATATTGAAAATTTATAAAAGCACGCATTTTGCGTGCTTTTTTACTTGATTTATAACTGTGTATATGATAAAATAACATTATATTTTAGTAAAGGAGTCTGCTTTGATGGAAACAATAAAAGGTACGGTTGTTAAGCTGATTTATCAAAACCCTGATAATTGGTATAGTGTTTGCGATGTTGAAGCAGACAACGGAAAGCTTATTACCGTTGTTGGTATTATGCCATATATTGCGGTTGGCGAGGGGATTAGCGCGGTAGGAAGCTGGATTACAAGCAAGGATTACGGTCAGCAGTTTAAGGTCGAGGAGTATGAAAAAATTCTACCTCAAAAAAAGAATGAAATTCTAAGATATTTAGCATCCGGTGCGGTAAAGGGAATCGGAGCTAAAATAGCGCAGAAAATTGTTGAAATTTACGGTGAGGATAGCTTTGATGTTATTGCCAACCATCCTGATTGGCTTGTTAATATTCGTGGTATTTCCCGCAAAAAAGCATATGAAATCAGCATTGATTTTAAAGAAAAATCTGATGTAAGAGAAATATTAACCTTTTGTAACGGTACAATTTCCTCTAATACCGCTGTAAAGGTATATAAAAAATGGGGACGAAACGCTTTAGGCATTATCCAAGACAACCCATATACATTGTGTTCAGGGGACTTTGGCATTGGCTTTAAAAGAGCAGATGAGATTGCATTGGGCTTGGGCTTTGATCCAAGCAGAGATGAGAGAATAATTAGTGGAATAAGGTACGCTCTTGAGATTTTTGCATCAAGAGACGGACACATCTATGTTTTTGAAGACAAGCTTTGCGATGGCGTTTCTAAGCTACTTGAAGTTGATAAAAATAAAGTTGTTGAGATTTTAAATAATGGCACAGTGCTTGACTTTGTTCATATTGACTCTTCTTTCAAGGGAGATAATGGAGAAACGCAAAAAAGAGTGTCGCTTAGAGCGCTTTATAATGCAGAGCAATATATCGCTAAGAAGCTTACTGATATTAATAAAAGAGCCATCTATTTAGATGATGCAAACATTGAACATATTGTTCATCGGATAGAGCTACAAAACGGTATTGAGTATGCTAAAATGCAAAGACTTGCTATTTTAAAATGCGTCAATAACGGTGTAACTGTTTTAACCGGCGGTCCCGGTACGGGAAAAACAACAATAATAAAAGCGGTATTGCAAATTTTCAGTAATTTTGGATTGAAGTGCGCTTTGTGCGCCCCTACAGGAAGAGCGTCTAAAAGAATGAGCGAAGCCACAGGATGCGATGCAAAAACCATTCACAGACTTTTAGAGGTGTCTGTGAATGATTTTGACGGAGTACCTAAATTCCAGCGAGATGATAAAAATCATTTGGATGAGGATGTAATTATCATTGATGAGTCATCAATGATTGATGTTTCTCTGATGAATTCTTTGTTGCTTGCTATAAAGCCCGGTGCAAGATTAATTTTAATTGGCGATACAAATCAATTACCCTCAGTTGGGGAAGGCAATGTTTTAAATGATATTATAAAGTCAGAGTGCTTTTGTACTGTTCGCTTGACTGAAATCTTCAGGCAAGCAAGAGATAGTGGAATAGTTATTAACGCGCACAAAATTAATAAGGGCGAGCATCCCGATTTAACAC
>JAFQAM010000013.1 GCA_017416885.1 Clostridia bacterium
AGTGATAAATGGCAAACTACACAGGGACTGTATGCAATTGGCTCAGGCGGTTTATTCGGCTTAGGCTTTACTAACAGCCGTCAAAAATACAGCTATGTTTCAGAGCCGCAAAATGATTTCATTTTCACAATTTGGTGTGAGGAAATGGGATATATAGGAGCGATTATTTTAATTGTGATATATTTATTGTTGATTTTAAGAGGCTATAAAATTGCATTTAATGCAGATAACTCCTATTCATCACTTGTGGCATTTGGAATTACAAGTCAAATTGCAATACAAGCATTTTTAAATATGTTAGTCGTAACAGATTTAATACCAAATACAGGAATATCCTTGCCGTTTTTCTCTTACGGTGGAAGCTCGCTTGTAATTTTACTTGCAGAAATGGGAATACTGTTAGCAATATCACGATATTCAAGAGTTAGATGAGGTTATATGAGAATATTATTTTGCGGTGGAGGGACGGCAGGTCATGTTTATCCCAACCTTGCTATTGCAGAAACATTTGAGAGAAATGAAAGCAATCTGCATCTTGCATATGTTACAACGAAAAACGGAATAGAGAATGAAATAATTGATTTTAAAAAATACACAATTGATGTTATAGGTTTCAAAAAATTGTTATCCTTAAAAAATTTCAAGGCGGCTAAGCTTCTGATTAATGCCACAAAGGAGAGCAAAAAAATAATTGAAGAGTTTAAGCCTGATGTAATAGTTGGTACAGGTGGATATGCTACATTTCCTGTTATTTATGCAGGGCATAAGTTAGGTATTAAAACAGTTTTACACGAATCCAATTTAATCCCGGGAAAGGCAATAAAGCAGCTTGAAAAATATGCCGATAGAGTTTTTGTGAATTTTGAGGAATCCAAGTCTTTTTTCAAAAATAAAGAAAAAATAATCAGAACAGGAAATCCAATAAGGCAAGGATATTTCTTAGTTGATAAAGATTCAGCACGAAAAAATCTGCAAATAAAAGAAAAATATGTTATAGTATGCTTCGGTGGATCGTTAGGAGCAGAAAAAATCAATGAAGGTGCGATAAGCTTAATTGAAAATTTTATTAGATATAGAGACGATATACTATTAATCTGGTCAACAGGAAAAAGAAACTATAACAAATGCATTTTAGATTTAGAGAGAAAACGCCTTAAATGCTTAAAAAATGTGCGAGTATCAGGATATATTAGTAGTATGCCTGAGAATATTGCATCAGCTGATATAGTTGTAGCAAGAGCAGGTGCTATGACTATATCGGAGCTTTCCTTATGTGGAAAATGTACAGTTTTTGTTCCGTCGCCAAATGTTGCTAACAATCATCAGTACAAAAATGCTAAAATGATATGCGATTCAAACGGAGGAAAAATGATTTTAGAGAGCGAGCTTTACAGATTGACTGATGAAATAAAGGAGCTTTTAGAAAACCCGACAAAAAGAAATTTGCTTGAAGAAAATATAAAAAAGTTTTCTGTTAATGACTCAAATAAAATCATATACAAGGAAATTTTGAAAATTGTAAAATAATTATACTTGATTTTATATTATTCTTATGCTACAATTTATATATAAAATAAAAGGAGATTAGTATGAGAAATAATTTAAAATTAGTTTTTCTTGCTGTAATTTTAGTACTTGCTGCTATTTTTGCAGTATCCTGTGGTGATAAGGAAAACTATACCTCTATTGAAACACCTAATATTGAGTTCAAGGACGGAGCATACAATATTACAGTTTCATCCGATGTATCGGTTTTTGATATTTCATCACTGTTTAAAATTTCAGAAAACGCAAGCTTTATCGTTTCTGAATCCGAAAGCTTTGACAAAACTGTGGGCTTTGAGGTAACTCTTAAGGATGGTGCTAACAAGTTTTTTGTTAAGGTAACAGATAAAAATAAAAATGAAGCTGTTTATCAATTTATTATTAGCAGAAA
Source organism: Clostridia bacterium (assembly GCA_017416885.1). GTDB lineage: Bacteria > Bacillota > Clostridia > Oscillospirales > CAG-272 > RGIG2000. Next base: position 1,937 of record JAFQAM010000013.1, read on the forward strand.
AAAACTTTGCACAGTTAAGTTCAATACAAACGGAGGTAGTGAAATACCTGAAATTGTATGTGAGCAAGGTCAAATTTTAGAAGCGCCTGTTTCATTAAAGCCGGGCTATACCTTATCTTGGGATTATGATTTTACTACTGCAATCAACAGTGATGTAACTATTAATGCAAGCTGGACTGCCAATAAGTATCAAATTTCTATTGAGGGTAGCGATACTAAGGTTGAGGTTGCCTTTGGCGAAAAGCCTAATTTAACTGCACCGCAAAAGCTTGGCTACAAGTTTACAGGATGGGAATATAATGGAAATTCCTTTGATGCATCACAAAATTATATGATTGACAGCGATATTACAATCAAGCCTGTTTATGATATTCAAAAATACACAATTAACTATATCACAATTGGCGGTGTAAACACTAATAAGACAACTTATACAGTTGAGGATGAGGTTACCTTCTTGCCTTTAACTTGGGAAGTTGGCGAAAATGATACTGTAATTCACGAGTTTGCAGGTTGGTATAAGGATGCCGAATTTACTGAAGTATTTGAAAAGATTGAAAAAGGCACAACAGGAAGCATAGATGTTTATGCTAAATGGAATGTTACCTCAATTCCAGAGGAAAAGATTGAAACAACAATCACATTTAATGCGCCTGAGTTTGATTGTAATGGTACAACACAGGTTGTAGTTGTCGGTGATGAATATACTTTGCCAAGACTTGAGAAGAACGGTTATATTTTCAGCGGATGGAAAAGCGAGGACGGAAGCTTAACTGTTCAATCATCTGGTGTTTGGGCATGTGAAAGCGAGTCGATTGTTTTAGTTCCTATGTGGACTAAGAGAGCCTACTCAATTACTTATATCTTAAACAACGGTGTTAACAACGAGCAAAATGTTGATACCTATTATATTACCGATGCTATTACATTGTTAGCTCCAACAAAGCAATATTCAAGCTTTGGCGGTTGGTTCTTAGATGAAGCATTTGAAAACGAGATTACAGAAATTATAGAAGGCGCATACGGTGATTTAATTGTATATGCAAAGTGGGATGAAATTACTGTTGAGGTTGAATTTGATGCGAACGGCGGTCAAATCTCACAAGAGTCACAAGCTGTTGTTTTAGGCGGTAACTATACATTAATCACACCTGTTAAGCTTGGTTATAAGTTTGACGGTTGGTATGATGGCGATAATTTAGTTAATCTTGAAGGAACTTGGGAAAAGGAAGAGAAGACTGTGCTTAAGGCAAAATGGAGCCTTGAAACATATTCCATTTCATATGATCTTGGTGGCGGTACTGTTGAAGGCGCGGTAGATAGCTATACTGTAGAAACCGAAACCATAACATTGCCAACTCCAACTAACGGAGAAAGACTTTTCCTTGGCTGGTCTGTTAATAATGGACCTATCACTACAAAAATGATTTTAACCAAAGGTAGCGTAGGCGACCGTACTTATGTTGCCCATTGGTGTGATGAAAAGGCAGAAAACGGTGTTGTTTATTCTATCAGCGACGGAGTAGCGACGGTTGTTGGTTATAAGGGCATTATAGGCAAAAACATAGTTATTCCTTCAGAGTATAACGGATACAAGGTTGTTGCTATCGGAAACAATGCATTTAGTGGCTACGGCATTGAGCTTGAAAAGATTAACTCAGGTTC
>JAFQAM010000107.1 GCA_017416885.1 Clostridia bacterium
GTAAACGGCGCTGTATCTTACCTCAACTATGGCGCTTCAGGTGCAACAGCAGGCACAGTTACATTCGAGCAAGCAAGCACAGTAGCTTAAATAAATACCACAAAAAGAGCAGATTTTTCTGCTCTTTTTGTTTTAGGGGATAGAGGCTCGCTACGCTCACAAGGACGCACCAAAGGCGCGCTTTAAGATTACGAAGCGCATTTCATTAATAGCCGTCAGATATTTGCAGGATGCGGGAAGCACAAGCGACTATTCAAGCATTATTCCAATAAAATATAACCTAATAGCATAAATCCAAAGCAAGCCGACGGCAACCGTCGGCTTGCTTTTATGCATATTATATAAATTTTTGCTTAAATTTTTGTAAAATTTGCGAGTTGAAATAATATATATATTATGGTAAAATATGTATGTATAGTCTTTTACTATATAAGTATTTCAACAAAGGAGAAAAACAATGAAAAAGAGAATTCTTTTAGCTGTTTTAATGGCTGCTATGCTCGTTTGCATGCTTGCAATTTCAGCAAGTGCAGCATATGACAAGACAGAGGTCTTTAAAGCGGCTGACGGCACAGATCTTGCTCTTTATGATGCAGAGGGAAACGCTCTTGCTTGGTTCTATGATTCAAGCGCAAGCAAATATGTATCATACAGAGTTGGCATTGACTTTACAATGTCATTAAACAGCGGAAGAGAGCTTCTTCCAAACACATCAATATCAGACACTGATAATGATGCTAACACAACATTCCCATACACAGTAGCAAATATGGTTCTTTTGAACGGTAGAGACTATGCTGCGTTTACTTATATTAGCGGACAGTGGAGAAATAACAACTCCGTGCTTGAAGCAATATATGTAAACAACAATTTCCAATGGATTAACAAGCAGTCCTTTAATGACAACTCAAAATTAAGAGTTTTTGATATTCCAAAGGACCACAATGCATCAAAGCTTCACATAGGCGCTGCGTTTGTAAAGGCAAATGCTCTTGAATATTTCTTTGTTCCTAAAAACGCTTACTTTGAAAGCACATCAACCTTTGAATATTCAACAGGAATAAAGAGCGTTGAATTCCATGACGAATGGACCGGCGCACTAAAGGGATATGAGTTTAATGGCTGTACAGCTCTTGAAAGCGTTATGCTTCCTTCAACCATTACCGCTATACCTACTAAGTTTTGCTATAACACTGCTCTTAAAGAGTTAACTATTCCTGCTTCAGTTACATCTATAAGCACTAATGCATTTGCTAACAGTAAGTTTGCCAGCGTAGTAATTCCAAGCGGTATTCAAACAATCGACCAATACGCATTCGCAGGAAATAAAGTGCTTACAACTGTTACATTTGCAGGCAACGCTGGCGAGAATGCAGTAATTAACCAAGCGGCATTTGAAAACTGCGAGGCTCTAACAAGCATAGTTATTCCGGAGGGCATTACAACTCTTGGCAACTGTGCATTTAAGGGCTGTAAAGCATTAACAAGCGTAACATTCCCAACAACTCTTACAACACTTAGCGGTAACCAACATTTCCAAAATACCGGTCTTACTGAGGTTATCGGTCTTGAAAACACAAAGCTTACATCAATTCCAAATCAAGTGTTCCATGGCTTGTCAAAATGGAAGCCTGATGTGATTAAGATTCCAAACACAGTAACCTCAATCGGTCAATATGCTTTTGCCGATGTAGGAATGAAGGTTGTTATCTTAGGAAAGGGGCTTACAACATTTAGCGCCGCAGAAGCTTTTGTAAACTGTCCAAATCTCCAAGCTGTTTATGTTCCGGCTGGAATTACCAACTTTGGCACACGCACATTTAATAACAATAAAACAGGCAATATCTTATTCTTTGTAACAAGCACTGACTCATCATATCTTGAACAGGTTAAGTCTAACTTTACCTGCGCTGATATTGTTGAACTTGAAACATACAATAATGATAGCGCAACTTATGCAAAGGGCAGACATGTAATTTCAGGCTACAACGCTTGTGAAGCATTCTATGACGGTGTTCACCAGCTTGATCCTGAAAAGTCAAATGCATGCGCAGGTGTATGCTCAAACTGTGGCGAAAAGTCACTTGCTGCAAATCCTGTACATAACTATGTAACAACAATCGTATATGAGAACTACCTTGCAAAGGGCGTTAAGACACAAACATGTCAAAACGAGGGATGCGCACATGCTACACCTGTTGTAACCGATGTTGCCCCAATCATTACAGAGTTCAAGGGCTTCTCAGTAAGCGAAAAATGCGATGCTATCACATTCGGCTATTCATTTGATAAGAATGCAATCGCAGAGTTTGAAGCAGTAAACGGCAAAATAGAGCTTGGCTTCGTAGTAGCTGCAAAAGCATTACTTGGCGAAAATGCACCACTTAATGATGACGGTACAGCAGCAACAGATAAGGTAGTTAAGGCTTCCGTTCTTGATGAGGAAGCAGGCTATACAGGCGCTGACTTCGTTCTCCGCGGCAATTGGGACAGAGATGTAACAATCGGCGAGGAAACACTTAACATTAAAGATGTTGAGTTCTATATGGCAGGCTACATCATCGTAAACGGCGCTGTATCTTACCTCAACTATGGCGCTTCAGGTGCAACAGCAGGCACAGTTACATTCGAGCAAGCA
>JAFQAM010000108.1 GCA_017416885.1 Clostridia bacterium
GCCTTATTGCCCTCTTTTACCGACATAGGAGTTCTTGCCCTGTTTGGTACAGGAGGATTAGGCACATCTGCAAGCTTTTTTCTTAATTCTTGTCTTTTCTTTTCATTCATTTTCATCACCCACTATTATTATTTGTGAGTAAATAAAAATTATACTTATTTATTTGAAATTTCAGAAATTAAATACATTGCAAGCCCTACACACGGCATATCATATTCAGAACTGCTTGTATATACATCTAAACTGCCATATCCAACACCGACAGCACCGGGAATAAAAGGCGTAGATGGGAAAAATTGACCGTAGGCATGTTGTCTTGCATGATTAAAACCAATAGCATAAATATGACTCGAATCAAGCTCATTTGCACCTAAAAGATTATCTACAATAGCTTGCGCATATTCAATATACTTGTTTTCATTTAATAGCTTACCGCATTTAACAAGAAATAAACCAAAATATAAAGCAACAGACGGCTCAAATATTTCATCATCATTGTAATAGAAAGCTTCAAATTGCTTCAAGTTAAGCATATATTGCCTTCGCGTATTACTTCCAAATCCGTCTACCACATCTAAATCCTTATCTAAATAAATCTTTTCGGCATATTTCCATACTGATTTATCCATATAATCACATAATCCGTCAAGAGCAAAAAATAATTTGTTTTTCAAATCACAATAATCTCCCAAAAGCTCATAAGCATCGCAAAGAGCTAATAAGCCACTCATTAACCAACAGTAGCTGCAAGAAGCAATTACAGATTTCTTTCTGTCATCCGTTCTTAGTAGAGCAAAGCCGTCTAACTTATCAAGTACAAGAGGCAAGCAAGCTTTTATATGCTCCAAATATTTTTCGTCATTTGTGGCTCTATATAAATCACTTGATACTGAAATTTGATAGCATAAATCTGAAGTGGAATTTTTTCTGCATTGCTCAAAGAAAAATTCGGGATCCATTCCAACAGGGCACTCATCAGGATGCTTGTAAACCTCACTTGATCTGCTTTCGCTAATCATATATTCATAAGAGCGAAGTGCAGTATCAAGACATTTTTTAGAAAAATCTAAATCCTTATCCTTAAAATATAAATATCCTAATGTTAAAATTGATGTTGTATTCCATTGTGAGCTTGACGGAGCGCCCGATTTATAAAATACACGGCCATCCCAACCAAGAGGAGCATTCAATGTATTATACATAACGCCGTTATCCTGTATAGACTTTATATAATAGTCAAGCGCCCACTTAACCTCATCCATAACAAGAATTTGACCCCACTGACTTTTATCCTTTAAAGCAAAGCGAAGCATAGCATTAACGCCAATGGAAACACCACCGGGAGATTTTCTTAAATCACAGGACTGATGATATCCACCGCTTAAATCTATATGCTCACCGGTCTCTTTGATATATCCATCGTCAAGATGACATTTACCAGCCCATCCAAGCGCGTGCCCGCATCTTTGATAAGTAAAATATTGAAGCATTGTTCTTTGGCAAATATCATACGCGCCGTCATAAATTACAAAATGGCGGCTTTGATATCCACCTGCCTCGATAAAATAGTCACCGTCATCA
>JAFQAM010000109.1 GCA_017416885.1 Clostridia bacterium
AATTTGGATTCTATGATAATATTATTTCTGTAAAATCCTCAAATGTAAGAAATATGATATTAACTAACAGAATAATTGCTAATAATTGTGATTATCCAATTCATTTAGGAGTAACCGAGGCGGGAGATTCGTATACAGGACTTGTTAAAAGCTGTGCAGGTATTGGCTCTTTGTTATGTGATGGAATCGGTGATACAATAAGAGTGTCCTTAACCGCTAATCCTTGCGAGGAAATTAAGGCGGGAAAGGAGCTTCTTACATCATTAGGCTTCTACAATAAGGGCTCAATTCAAATAGTTTCGTGCCCAACCTGTGGAAGAACAAAAATTGATTTAATAGAGCTTTCTAATAGATTCAAGGAAGCAATTAAGAATGTAGAAACCAATGGCAAGGATATTAAAATTGCGTTAATGGGATGCGTTGTAAACGGTCCCGGTGAAGCAAAGGAATGTGATTTTGGTATTGCCGGCGGTAAAGGCGAGGCTGTTTTGTTTAGAAGCGGTCAAATTGTTGGTAAAATCTCAGAGGATAAAATCATTGAGACTTTATTAGCAGAAATAGAAGAATTTAAAAAGAAATAATATATTTTATAGCACCAAAAATAGCACATTCATTGTGCTATTTTTAAAAAGAAAAGGAAAGGTGTTAAATGAAGCTTTTTGAAAAATTTGATAGATATTTTCCGTCAGCTGAGCTTATGAGCTATGGGCAAGCGGAAATATTAGGAATGCGAATAGATAAAGAGTTAAGAATGTTAGAGGTTGACATTTCCTCTCCTATTGTTATTCCAAAAAAGGCTTTATTCCAAATTGAAGCAGAAATCAAAGAGGAGTACAAGCTTAATTACTTTAGAATACATCCAAAATATAATATAGAATTATATTCAATTGATTACATAGATGATTTAATCTTAGAAGCATACCGTCAAGGTGCAGTAGCGCGAGGCTTTTTTGACGATTATAGCTTTTCCAAGGAAAATGATACAGTCGTTATAAAAGTGCCGTTTATTGATGGCGGTATAATGCTTCTTGATAGCGCTGAAACCACAAAGGTTTTATCGAAAATTGTTTTTGATGAATTTGGCGCTATTGCTAATTTTAAAATTGTACAAAGAGAAGATTATAAGCTTAATATTGAAAATTTTGAAAATGAGAAGCTGAACATTTTAAGGCGTGCTTTAGAGCAACATAAAAAGGATATGCCTAAGGCATCTGAAAAGAAAGCTGAGGAAGCAGAGAATTTAAGAGCAACCTTTGCAAAGGCTAATTCGTTTTCAAAGGAAGAAATTCATGCTGATAAATCATCCAACGGCGAAATTAAAGTTGGGCCTACAACATTCATTGTATCCGATCCACAATATGTGACAGGCGGTATGTTTGAAATCGAAAATGTAGTTCCTATTAGAAAATTAGAAAGTGGAATGCACAGTGTTTGCATTTTAGGTACTGTTTTTGATATTCAAGAAAGAACCGCGAAAACTAAAAGAGGACAGCTTTCTATAATTAAAATCGGTTTAACTGATAAGGATTCATCCATATATATTCAAATTTCTGTCCCGATGGACAAGCGTGATGAACAGATGTCATATTTTAATATGGGGGATTCTTATGCTATAAAATGCAATGTAAAAACAGATGAATTTAGCAAGGATAAGGAAATCTATATTGACTATACTGATATTTTAAAGATTTCTAAAAAGGAAAGAATTGATACTGCAGAAAATAAGCGTGTAGAGCTACACTGTCACACAACTATGTCTGCTAAGGATGCGATTATTGATCCTGCTGCTTTAGTTAAAAGAGTTAAAGAATGGGGGCTTCGTACAGTTGCAATTACAGACCATGGAAATGTACAGGGCTTTCCGCCTGCAATGGTGGCGGCTGAAAAAGCAAATGTTAAGCTTATTTACGGTATGGAAGCATATTTCGTTGATGATACCGCAAAGGCAATCTTTGGTACACAAAATGCGTCATTTGATGATGAATATTGTGTATTCGACATAGAAACAACAGGCCGTTCATTCCAAAATGATAAAATTACCGAAATTGGCGCGGTTATTGTAAAAAAAGGTGAGATTATTGAAAAATATGACACCTTCGTTAATCCTCATATGGAAATCCCCGAAAATATTGTTGAGCTAACACATATTGCTAATGATATGGTTGCTGATGCAAGAGATATCAGTGAGGTTTTACCTGAATTTTTCAAATTTGCTGGAAATAGAATTTTAGTTGCTCACAATGCAGGCTTTGATACAGGCTTTATAAGAAAAGCGTGCGAGGACAACGGTATTCCGTTTGAATATACTTATCTTGACACATTAGCATTATCAAGATTTGCTAATCCTGATCTTAAAAAGCATAAGCTTGATTCCTTAGCTGATTACTACAATTTAGGTGATTTTAACCATCATAGAGCAGAGGATGATGCAGAGGTGCTTGCACATATCTTGTCAATTATGTTTGAAAAGCTAAAGGGCGAAGGTATTGATGACACCGAAAAGATGACTCAGGCAATGAGCGTTAATGTCGATCCTTTAAAGTTGCCTGCATACCACCAAATTATTTTGGTTAAAAATAAGGTTGGTCTTAAAAACCTTTATAGGCTTATTTCAGAGAGCTTTTTGAAATACTTTAAGAGATATCCTCGTATACCTAAAACACGATTAAATGAGCTTAGAGAAGGTCTTATCATCGGTTCAGCCTGTGAATCAGGTGAGCTATTCAAAGCAATTTTAGATAATAGGAGTGAATCTGAAATTGAAGCAATTGCAGAATACTACGATTATCTAGAAATTCAACCGTTATGTAACAATATGTTCCTTGTTCACGAAAATAAAGCTACATATGATGACCTTATAAAATTCAATAAAAAGATAGTTGAATTAGGTGAAAAACTTGGAAAATTGGTTGTTGCAACCTGTGATGCTCATTTCTTGAATAAAGAGGATGAAATAGGAAGAAAAATCCTTTTAGCAAGCCAAAAATTCAAGGATGCAGACAAGGATACAGGTATCTATTTTAGAACTACCGAGGAAATGCTTAAGGAGTTTGAATATTTAGGCGAAGAAAAAGCATATGAGGTTGTTGTAACTAATACAAACAAAATAGCAGATTTAATTGATTACGACGATATAAGACCTTTCCCTGAGGGAACCTTTACTCCTAAAATGGACGGAGCAGAGGAGGACCTTCAAAATATGTGTTGGGAAAGAGCCAGAAATATGTATGCATATAACGGTGTTATTCCTGAGGTTGTTTCGCAAAGACTTGAAAAAGAGCTTACCTCAATCATAAAAAATGGATTTGCCGTGCTTTATATGATTGCTCAAAAGCTTGTTTATCAAAGCGAATCTCTTGGATATTTAGTTGGCTCCCGTGGCTCGGTTGGTTCGTCATTCGTTGCTACAATGGCGGGTATTTCAGAGGTTAATCCCTTACAACCGCATTATCGCTGTCCAAATTGTAAATACAGTGAGTTCTTTACTGACGGTAGTGTAGGCTCAGGCTTTGACTTACCTGACAAAAATTGTCCTCACTGTAATACAAAGCTTATCCAAGACGGGCACGATATACCTTTTGAAACCTTCCTTGGCTTTAAGGGTGATAAATCACCTGATATTGACTTAAATTTCTCGGGTGATGTTCAAGGAAAAATACATAAATATACCGAGGATTTATTCGGCGCAGAAAATGTATTTAGAGCAGGTACAATCGGTGAAGTTGCTGAA
>JAFQAM010000110.1 GCA_017416885.1 Clostridia bacterium
TATCCTATATCCTATTTCCTTTTATATAAAATATTTAAAATCCTATTTACTTTTACCTTTTTTTATGGTACAATAAGGTAAAATAGGATAATATGGGCAAAATGAGGTAAGAGGTAAAAGGCAAGAGTGAAGAGGTAGAGGAAATTTTACCGATTTGCTATGATTTATTAATCTTTTTAGTAATAATTTGATGATGAATTAGTGCTTTTATTTATTTCCGCATTGTCCGTATCCCAAAAAATAAGTAAGGAGAATAAAAATGGCAAACACTTATTTAGCAGCAAACGATCCGGGGCTTGCTTTTGTTTGTTTCTTTGGAGTTGCAGTCGTATTCTGCGGACTTGTAATTCTTATCGGTCTTGTTTATTTAATGAACTATCTTTGCGATAAATTCATTAAAAGCGCGCCGAAGCAGCAAAAAACAGCGATAGCGCCTGTACAATCAGCAGAGATTCCTAACCGTGAGGAAATTGTTGCGGCAGTAGTAGCAGCAATTGCGGAGGAAGAGGGCACAGATATTTCAGCAATCCGTGTTCTATCATTTAAAAAAGTATAATAATTTTGGAGGAAAATACATAATGAAGGCTTACAGAGTAAATGTAAACGGAAACACATACGAAATCACATTAGAGGTTATTGATAAATCAGAAATCAAAGCGCAAGCGCCAAAGGCAGAAGCTCCTAAAGCTCCGGTAGCAGCAGGCTCAAATACTGTATCTGCGCCAATGCCGGGCACAATTTTAAAGGTAAATGTTGCTAACGGTCAAGCAGTTAAGAAGGGCGATGTTCTTATGATTTTAGAGGCTATGAAGATGGAAAACGAAATTATGGCACCGTGTGATGCTACCGTTGCTTCCGTAAATGTAACTCAAGGCGCATCTGTTGAAACAGGCACAGTTCTTTGCACTCTTGCATAATCAGTAGGAGGCTACAATGGAAGGCATTAAAAACTTTTTAGAAACCACAGGTGTGGCGGGCTTCTTTGAAGCAGGCGGCTGGAAGTATCTTGTAATGATTGCTATTGCATGCTTTCTTTGCTACCTTGCTATCGTAAAGAAGTTTGAGCCATTACTCCTTTTACCAATTGCCATTGGTATGCTTCTTACCAACCTGCCGGGAGCTGAGGTATTCCACGAGGAATTATTTGCAGGCGGTCATGTAAACTGGAACATGTTTAATCACAACGACCCAAATTATATTACACCGGGCTTAATAGATATTTTATATTTAGGCGTTAAATTAGGCGTTTATCCTTGCTTAATCTTTATAGGTGTCGGCGCTATGACTGACTTCGGTCCATTAATTGCAAATCCAAAATCCTTGATTTTAGGCGCGGCTGCTCAAGTCGGTATTTTTGCAACAGTTGCAGGCGTTATGGGCGTTAGCGCGCTCGGTCAGGCGTTCGGTGCAGAGAACATTGTATTCACATTAAAGGAAGCAGCATCTATCGGTATTATCGGTGGCGCTGACGGTCCTACTGCTATCTTTACAACATCATTACTTGCTCCGCAATTGCTCGGTCCGATTGCAGTAGCTGCATATTCGTATATGGCGTTAGTTCCTGTAATTCAACCGCCGATTATGAGACTTCTTACAACAAAGAAGGAAAGAATGATTGTAATGAGCAATCTTCGTCCTGTTTCAAAGACACAAAAGATTTTATTCCCAATCGTAGTTACAATCGTAGTTGCTTTAATCGTTCCGTCTGCTACCGCTCTTGTTGGCTGCTTAATGTTCGGTAACCTCTTAAAGGAAAGCGGCGTTTGTGAAAGACTTGCAAAGACAGTTCAAAACGAACTTATGAATATTGTAACAGTTTGCCTTGGTATCTCTGTTGGTGCTACCGCTACCGCTGCAACATTCTTATCATGGAAGACAATCATTATCGTATTGATGGGCGTTGTTGCATTCGGTGTTGCGACTGCAAGTGGCGTATTAATTGCAAAACTTATGAATGTATTCTTACCTGAGGGCAAGAAAATCAACCCACTTATCGGTTCAGCAGGCGTATCTGCCGTTCCTATGGCAGCAAGAGTTTCACAAAAGGTTGGTCAAGAGGAAAATCCTTCAAACTTCCTTTTAATGCACGCAATGGGACCAAATGTTGCAGGTGTTATCGGTCCAGGTATTGCCGCAGGTATCCTTATCGCACTTTTAGGCTAATTGGGGGAATATATAATGGCAAAGAAAATTTTAATTACAGATACAATTTTGCGTGATGCGCATCAATCTCAGGCTGCAACAAGAATGAGAATTGAGGATATGCTTCCTGCTTGCGAAGCGCTTGACAAGGTAGGCTATTGGTCACTTGAATGCTGGGGCGGAGCTACCTTCGATAGCTGTATGCGTTTCTTAAATGAGGATCCGTGGGAAAGACTCAGAGCTTTAAGAAAGGCTATGCCTAACACAAAGCTTCAAATGCTCCTTCGCGGTCAGAACCTACTTGGCTATAAGCACTACGCAGACGATGTGGTTGACGCATTCGTAAAGAAATCAATTGAAAACGGTATTGATGTTATCCGTATTTTTGACGCGCTTAACGACCCAAGAAATATGGAAGCAGCAATCAAGGCTACAAAGAAATACGGCGGACATGTAGAGGCTGCAATCTCATACACAGAGTCCCCTGTACATAATAAGGAATATTTCGTAAACCTATCTAAGCAATTAGAGGAAATGGGCGCGGACACTATCTGTATTAAGGATATGGCTAACCTGCTTTTACCTTACGATGCTTACGAATTGGTTAAGGCTTTAAAGGCTGAAATCAAGGTGCCTGTTCACCTTCATACACACAATACAACCGGTACAGGCGA
>JAFQAM010000111.1 GCA_017416885.1 Clostridia bacterium
GCCCTCTGTTACTCCCTCGCAACGGCAAATGATTTTTCCGTAGGCCGGATTTTCCTTTATCATACGGTTCTTTTCTTCTGTGGTTGCTCCTCTGAATGCGTGCATTGATTTGCGAGTTGTTATAGCATTTTCTTTTTTTGTAAGGATTAAGCCTGCTTCCTTTAGTAAGTCGCATACATATTCGGCAATGGCAGGGGATGCGGAAAGTCCCGGGGATTCAATGGCGGCAACATTTATATAGCGCTCCTTTGGTGAGTTTATAATAAAGTCGCCTGTGCTACCTACTGCACGAAGTCCGCAGAATGAGGTTATTGTTTTATTTTTTGGAATATTAGAAACGCTTCTTTCGGCAATACCGAAAATTGAAGCGAAAAATTCTGTGGTGGTGGATTTGTCGGTTTTATCCTCACCATCAACTGCGGTCGGTCCTAAAAGCAGGTTGCCGTCAACTGTTGGGGAGACTAAAATGCCCTTGCCCATTTTGCTTGGAGTTACGAATACTGTATGGGAGATTATGCTTCCGCATTCCTTATCAAGTAATAGGTATTCGCCTCTTCGCGGATGAACGGTAAATGTATCATCGCCTACTAATTTAGCGATTTTATCGGAATATACGCCTGCGCAGTTTATTATATATCGCGATGTAATTTCGTTTTCTTGGGATTTTATTGTATAGTGGTCGATGTTATTTATAATTTCGGTGATTTCAAAATTGCATTTCAGGTCTAAGCCGTTATCCATAGCATTACCGATAGCAGATACGGCAAGGTCATAGGGGCAAATAATTGCACCTGTGGGGGCATACAATGCGCATGTGACCTCTTTGCCTATATTGGGTTCAATTTTGAGGATTTCCTCTCTATTCAGGATTTTTAATCCCTCAACTCCGTTTGCGTTGCCTCTGGTTAGAAGACTTTCCAGAGTTTTTTCGTCCTCTTCGTTAAAGCCGACAACAAGTGAGCCGTTTTTAATGTATTTTACGCCTAAGTCCTTGGCGATTTGCTCCATCATTTTTGAACCTTGAACATTTAGCTTGGCTTTTAGTGTTCCTTCCTTGGCATCAAAGCCTGCATGGACTATGGCTGAGTTTGCTTTTGTTGCTCCTGTGGCAACATCGTTTTCTTTTTCAAGCAAGCATATTTTCAGGTTGTAGAAGGATAGCTGTCTTGCTATCATACCGCCTATTACGCCTGCGCCTATTATTGCTATATCGTACATAATTACTCCTATATTTTTGTTATGCTTTAATTTTATCATAAAATAGAATTAAAATCAATTATATTATTGTTTTTTTGATGTTTAAATATTTTTTGACTTTTTTCGACTTTTTTATTTACAAGCGGTAATATATTTGATAAAATAAAAATAGAATAAAAGTATCATAAGGAGGTACACTATGGGAAAATTTGTTATCAAGAAAACACCAACAGGCGGATTCAACTTTAGTCTTTATGCGAGCAATATGGAAAAGATTGCTGTTTCATCGCAGATTTACACAACTAAGGCTGCGTGCAAAAACGGTATTGCAAGCATTGGCAAGCATTCTGTTCGTTGTATTGAAGAAGGAAAAATCGAAGATCAAACATTAAAGAAGGTAGAAGCTAAGACCTGTCCTAAGTTCGAGATTTATTTAGACAAAGCCGGACTGTATAGATACCGCCTTATTGCATCTAACGGTGAAAGCATTGCAATGAGCGAGGAAGGATATAAGTCTAAAAACGGATGCTTAAACGGAATTAAGAGTGTAAGCGTTAATTCACCTGATGCTGAAATTATTGATGAGACAGCTAAATAAAATAATCTCCTGACAAATTTGTCAGGAGATTATTTTATTTGAATGAGAATACCTTTTTAAGCTGAGGCTGAGCGCCTGTTTGGGGATCAAGCTCCATTATGAGAATATCCTTCATATATTCGTTCCATTTGTCAACGATGGGGCTTTCTCTTTGAATTTTGGTTGCGTATTCAATGCCCTTTTCACATTCGTAGTAGCCAAAAAGCTCGTTGCCTACATTCCAAATTGTATAGTTTACTATGCCTGCGTTTGATAGGACTTCCTTCATTTCGTCCCATATTGCATCGTGTCGTCTTATATATTCCTCTAATGCTCCGTCAACTATTTTTGCTTTCCATGCGTATTTTTCCATAATTGTTTCCTTTCTATTTTACTCCCATTTGCTTTTTAATTTGTTCGAGCTCTTTCTTGAATTTTGGATTTCGTAAATCCTTATTTGAATAATAAGGATGAATCATTTGCCAATACGGATCGTTGGAATTTTGCTTGATACATTCTAACAAAATAGGCAATTTTACCTTCAAGTCCCAACCTATACCGTTATTTTTAAAATCGCCTAATTCTTTTTTTGATGATTTTGAAGCATAGGTTTTTCCACATTGGTATTTAATACTATTTGGTTCTATTAATGATATGCTTCTTCCGTAGTGTATTGGATAATCCTTTTCGTTTTCTTCAATGGGCATATTACCAATAATTTCACATTCACCGTAATAGAATATATTATCCATTATCATTTGTGATGGAAGCATCTTTTTTCCAAAAAGCTGTTCGGGCTTCAGATTGGAATTTGCGGTGGCAATATGATATACTGCAACGCATAGTGGCTTGCCCATAAATATATCCCAAAATTTTACGCCTTTCTTGCGCATTTTTGCAAAATCCAAAAGAATTCTGCCGTATCCATAAAGAGAGCGGTTTATTCTATATCTAAAAAAATCACCTTCTTTAAATTTTTGATGTCTTTTTGTGCGCTTTGAAAATTCAATTATTTCTTTTAGTTCATTTTCTCCTGTGTTTTCACACCATTTTTCTATCCACAATTTAAAATCGTTAAGTGTTTCTATTTTTTCATCACAATAAACGGAACGGTAATAGCATTGCTCACTGTCATTATTAACTATGGCGACATAATTAGATTTAAAATCAATTGACATTCCAATCGGCTTTTTCTTTTCAAGATATGATGCAATAAAATTTTGCGGTTTTCCTTTTGAGGTTTTAGGAAGCAGCTTCGTTCCGTCATTTGAGATCAATTGATTGACTGAATATTCACGGTAAAGCTCTTGACCTATCGTATCACACACTTGAATAACCTTCATAATTTGTTGTCCGTCAATATACGCATATGTATTACAAGTATCGTACGGTCCTTTTTTTACCTCTATTCTTTCCCAAGCTTCAAGCACAGGCGGTAAAGCAAAGCACTTTCTTTGTTCGTTGGTTAATTCAAACATATTGTTCTCCTTTATAAATGCGCTTCGATATTATTTTGCATTTCAATTTTGCCAATGGTTGTGTTCAAGCCAACAGGCTGCGCATTTATCTCTTTTGCAATAGCAACCATCGCAAATATATTCATTCTTGCCTAAGTCTTGTAGCGGTGTATTTAAAATTGGTGTTAAGTAGTTATCTAAGGTGTAATTTACAAGATTTTTAATTTGTTCATCAGACATTAGCTGCCAATTATAAATATCTTGTTCGTGCATAACTACTCTTGTATAAAAACAGCCTACGCTAATTTCGTTTAGTAATTTTATTGATACATTAAAGTAGTATTCATCGGAAAATGCTGATTTTTGAGCATCGAAATACAGAAAATATCCGTTTTCCAATTCCTTTGACCATTTAGC
>JAFQAM010000112.1 GCA_017416885.1 Clostridia bacterium
AATACAACATGGAACTATGCTGACCTTGGCTATTTCCGTGGTGGTGGATATTCTTCAAGATTTGAAACAAAGGATCAAATGCCTGCTACAATGATCAGATTAAATCTTGTAAAGGGATTAGGACCTGTTCTTCAAATTGCAGAGGGATGGACAGTTGGACTTCCTGAAAATGTTTCTGATACACTTTGGAAGAGAACAGACTATACATGGCCATGTACTTGGTTTGCTCCAAGAGTAACAGGTGAGGGCGCGTTTAAGACTGCTTATGATGTAATGAATAACTGGGGTGCTAACCACGGTGCAATCAGCTACGGTCATATTGGCGCAGACCTTATTACACTTTGCTCAATTTTAAGAATTCCTGTATGTATGCATAATGTTCCTGAGGATAAAATTTTCCGTCCAGCTGCTTGGAATGCATTCGGTATGGATAAGGAAGGTCAGGACTATCGCGCTTGCGCTACATATGGTCCTATGTACAAATAATTTAATAGTTTAGTATTATATTTTGAGGTTATAGAAATGAAAAAAACATCATTAGTAATTATGGCTGCCGGCATTGGTTCTCGCTTTGGCGGCGGTATCAAACAGCTTGAGCCACTTGGACCAAATGGCGAAGTAATTATGGAATATTCCATTCACGATGCTTTAGAGGCAGGCTTTAATAAGGTAGTATTCATTATCAGAAAAGAAATGGAGGACTATTTTAAAGAGGTTGTGGGTGATAAGATTTCAAGTATTTGCGAGGTTGCATATGCTTATCAAAATATTGAAGATCTTCCAGCGGGCTTTACAAATCCACCCGAAAGAAAGAAGCCTTGGGGCACAGGTCAAGCGGTTTTATCCTGTAAGGGCATTGTAAATGAGCCATTTATGGTTATCAATGCGGATGACTATTATGGAAAAGAAGCATTTAAGTCAATTCACGACTTCCTTGTAAGCGAAAATGAGCCAATTAAGGAATATAATTTTGCAATGGCTGGCTTTATCCTTAAGAACACTTTAAGCGATAATGGCGGCGTTACAAGAGGCGTTTGCTCTGATAAAGACGGATATCTTACAAATGTTGTTGAAACAGGTAATCTTGTTAAAACAGCAACCGGTGCAGGTGTTGCAAATGAAGACGGCACAGTTACGCCAATTGATGAAAATGTTTATGTTTCAATGAATATGTGGGGCTTAACACCTGACTTTATTGATTTACTTGAAGGCGGATTTATTGAATTTTTATCTGATCCTAACTTAAATCAATTAAAGGGCGAATATCTTTTACCCGGTGTAATTGGCGAGCTTGTTACAAGTGGAAAAGCGTCTGTAAAGATTCTTGAAACAAATGACAAATGGTTTGGCGTTACTTACGGAGAAGATAAGTATGCTGTAAAAGAAGAATTCTTAAAGCTTCACGCAAACGGCACATATCCAAAAACTTTATATTAATAAAATTAATCCCTTCGCAAATTTTTGCGAAGGGATTTTAATCTTTATAGAAAATATTTATTCGTTTTGTTGAATTTCGGCAATATATAAAATGACGGTTTCTTTTATATCATTGTATTCTTTAACAACATATTTAATTTTTAAATATTGACCGTTGTGAGTAATTACGCCACCGTGAGTAGATGTATTATGATATCCATTTATAATTGTATTATCTGAGTATTCAAAATTTACGCCATTAATATTAAATCTTTCTGTATCGTGTCCCTCAAATGGCATTGGATGAAAATTTTCAACATATCCTTCTACAACACAAACATCATTATTAGCAAGTCTGTTTTTATAATCAACATGTTCAAGAGACATTGAAACTGTTATGAAAATAAATATAACTAAAGACAAAATTCCAATGATAAATGTAATTGCTCCCGAAAATATTTTAATAAACCGTTTTGTTTCGTTGCTCTTATCTTTTATAGACAATACAAAAACATGCATAAACGCAATTCCTATAACAAGTGGTATTAGATTTAATAAATAATCAGAAAAGTTTAATTGATATTCATATAATATAGTTTCCAAATGCATCACCTCAAAAGTCATTATAACATATAGTTAGTATATTATCAATAAGCATAATAAGTTTTTTGCACATAATAAGTTTTTTGCCGAATAATAAACTAAATTGACCGAACACTATAAAACTATTGAAAAAAATTTAAAATAGTGTAAAATGAAGTCTTAAGGAGGAAACAATAATGAAGTATACTTTAAATTTAGACAAAACAAAAGAAGAGGAAATTATAATTTTCGCCCATTCAAGAAATGAGCTGATAGAAAGCATTGAAAAGTTAATAGAAGGTCAAAATTATAGTCTAATAGGCTATAAGAATCAACAGATTTACAAGCTTGATTTAAATAATGTATTTTGCTTTACGGTGGAGGATAACAAGGTCTATGCGCTTTTAGATAAGGAGAAGCTTTTAGTTAAAGAGAGACTATATGTAATAGAGCAGTTGATAAATAATGACTTTGTAAAAATTAATCAATCCTGTATAGCAAACATTAAAAAGATTGACCGTTTTGATGCGTCTATTTCAGGCTCTTTAATTGTTATTTTCAAAAACGGTCACCGTGATTATGTATCGCGCAGACAAATTAAAATAGTTAAAGAAAGGATTGGAATAAAATGAAAAAATATTTAAAGCAATTTTTATTAAGAGGAATGTTATTTGGCGGCTTTGGTCCAATAATTATGGGAATAATTTATTTAATTTTGTCATACACGAGAAATGATTTTTCAGTAAGTGGTGTGGAAGTGTTTACCGCTATTATTTCTACATACATTTTGGCATTCATACACGCAGGAGCAAGTGTATTTAACCAAATTGAAAATTGGGGAATATCTAAATCGCTTTTATGTCATTTAGCAACTCTTTATTTTGTATATGTATTATGTTATGTAATAAATTCTTGGATACCATTTGAGTGGACAGTAATACTAATATTCTCGCTGATATTTTTAGCAGTATATTTTGTAGTTTGGTTTACAGTTTACTTCTGTATAAAAGCAACAAGTAAAAAATTCAATAAATCCTTAAACTAAAATATGCTGAGCTTTTGCTCAGCATATTTTTTGTTTTCTTATTTTAACTTCATCTAAATGTTTTTATGATGTTTTTTAATAAATCTAATGAGAGTAGGGCGCTTGCATCTTTGCACTATTACAAAAAATAAATCTATAAGTGAGGCAAAAACTGAAGTAAACAGAAATACATAAAACTCGCCAAAAAGAAATGTAAAGAGAATTGGAATGTAACTTAATATAAAAATAATTTCATGCACAATTTCTGCTTGACAGGAAGCTTGTACTATTTCTTCAAAAGAATGAAGTTCAGTTGAAAATGAACTTGGCGAATAAGTAGGAACTTTTTTGAGCTTTTTCAATTTCAAAAATTTATATAGTTTTAATTCAAATTTGCTTACTTTAAACCATGGCTTACTATAATCGAATTTATTGTTAATAATTCTATTAATGCATAATCCAACAGTTAGTCTCATAATAAAATGATAAAAGCAAGTACCGAATGTAATGCAAAAGCTTAAAAATATTGTATTCTTAAAGGAATAATATAGCATCAAAAAAGAGGCGAAAAGAAAAGCAAAAGCTATTGTAATTATTTTCATTGTCTTTGCCATAATTAACTCTCCTTGAATTTATATGTTTTAGTTTATTATACCATATAATGTCTTAAATTTAAATCGAATTTTTGTAAAATTTACAATTGACAAGTAAATAATAATAGTATATAATATAAAT
>JAFQAM010000113.1 GCA_017416885.1 Clostridia bacterium
AGAAAATAAGAACAAACTCAATTTGTCAATAACATTGGTGCGCTAATCGGCAAAAAGGGAGCCTTTTTATATTCATCTATGAGTTATCAATTTTCCTGACAAGCACTGCATTTGTGTACACAAACGCAAGATACGGCATACCTATTTCGAGGTGTGCCGTATCTTTATAAAACTGTCCTTTAGAGTACGACATTATTGCCTGTATTCTTTTTTTATCAAAAATGACGGAAATGATTGACAAAATTTATTTGCCTATGCTATAATGAAAATGCAAATAAAACAATTAAGGAGAGAAATTATGGATTTATTACGCGCAAAAAATAACATCAAATCAGTTTTTGATGAAATGGGCATTGAATTAGAGTACGATTTAACAGAAAAACGCTTAAATGCAAAGGGTTCATTAACAAAGGACGGACTGGGCGATTTTCTTTTTACCGTAGCGGTATATCCGGGTAAATCAAATACTGCCTCTTGCTCAATGTACTTTAACGAGCTTAAAAGCTCACCAAAGGTTAATCAGCTTCTTAACGAGTTCAACAAAAACGCGTACCTTCTCCACGCCTGTGAGGATGAATTTCTCATTCTTGAGCACACAGGCTGCAGAATAAACGAGGACGAAATCGGTCAGTATGTGTTGGACATCATAGATGAGCTAAACGATGACGAGGTATATAGCCTCTTGCTTCCACTAATTAAAGAAACATTCTAATAACAAAAAGCAGAAATTTTTCAAGAAATTTCTGCTTTTTATATTTGTCGCTTTAGCATCAAATACACCAATTAATTATTTTAGGAATGTATCACACATTCTTATCCACACATATCTGCTAAGACCGCAATCCTGCCAAGATGCAAAGCGGTTGGCAAGCTTATATGTGATTTTGCTTGTATCCTCGTGAAAGCCGCCGCCGTTAATTTCGTCAATGTTGTAAATTGCGTAGGTTGTGCCGTCCTCTTGAATTTTAGAAAGGTTAGTTAAGAATGTATTTTTTGCTTTTCTTAAATATTCGGTGTCGCCTGTTAGCTCATAGTAAAGGTAATCAGCCTCGCCTCGCCATATGGACCACGCGTGACCGCAGCAGAGGGCAGGACCGTCAGCGTCCCCCTCCCAGCCTGTTTCCCACCAACGAAGGGTTGAGAAGTGCATTTGGCAAATCGGAGTTTTCATAACCCAATTCTCGTGAATATCTAAAATTTCCTTGGCTTTTTCTATGTAGCTTTCTTTTCTTTCCATATTCTTACAATAGTAAAGCAAGGAAAGCGCTGTGCAGGAAATAGAGCCGTCCTCCATTTCAGCCTCGGTTAAGTCGGTTTTTGAACCCTCGGTTGGAAAATCAAGACCGCGGTTATATAAAAATTCAGCCATCTCAGACGCGCATTTTTTGTATCTTTCATAGCGGGATGTGTCTTTATTCTTAATAAAATTTGCAATATCGCATAGCGCAATCATCGGAGCGCAAACCGTGGTGTAGTCCTCACTTGTACCATCGCCCCAATCGACTTCAATATGCCCGTCTTTAAAATAAAAATCTAAAAGACAGTCAGTTGCGCCTATGGCATACTGATAATACTTTTCGTCACCGAAATACTTATAAGCATCAAGCAAGATAATAATACCGAAATGCAATTCCTGTACCCGCCTTGACTTATATACATTATAAGCAGGGAATATATCGTGAGGCTTATTTAAAATCGTAACCGCAGGCACCGCCTTGCTTTCATCTGTCTCCGTAATAATATCAAGCTCCTTTAAAAGCATATCCTCATATCGCTTTTTATCCACACCTGACAAGGTGTTTTCATATTTCATAAGATAGCGAAGCATTGCGCTCATCCAGCATTCGTGCTCGCAAAGATTACTGTTTGTGCGCTTTTTAATTATATCCACATTAACAGTGTCAAGAGACTTTTTGTATAGGCTCACAATATCCTTATAGCCATATACAGTAACAGGCGCGCCGATTTTTCCTTGATATACAGGAGTCAGCTCAGTTTCGCCCTCATATTTGATAGTATATTTTCCGTCATATTTTAAAACATATTCGCTTCCGTTATGCTTTTCAATAATTCTGTCAATGTTTCCGTGGGGAATAAGCGACACTGTGTCCCCAATTTTGCCTCCGCTAACATCATAATCCATAAATGGCGCGTTATATAGCTCGCTTAATGTATCAAGACAGCTATTAAAATCGGTAACAGGGAATATAGCCACGCATAAATGCAAAAAGCTCCTTCGCGTCGTACCGTATGCTTTATCGTAATTTGCAAGAATTTTTAAATTAAGGAAAAAATGTCCCCAGGAATACGGAGAATAATCAATTTTCCATCCGTCGCAGTCGCTTAATACCGCCACAACAAGATTATTTCCGTTAGGCTTGGTAAGATACGCATAAATATATTTTTTATTTTCACTTCGATACGGTGAATTAATAAGGAATTGATTTTCCCAACCGCCTAAACCGCGCCGTCCCATAAAGTTAAAGGGCAAATTAATGCCAAACTCCGACATATCATCGTGTCCGTAAACATCAATTACAACGCCGTCCTTGTATTCAACAGTGGAAATCTGACAGCACTCATTTTCGGAAAGTCCATACTCAAAGTAGTCGCGCCTGTCCTCAAACGGTGTGCAGCTTGGCTTTTTACCTTTTGTAATATCGTCGGTTTTTAGTGTGTATGCAAGGGAAATTTCATCACACATAATTATATCGTGGGGGCACCTTGTGTCGATAATTCTGTTTATATCGTCATTATAAATCAAGCTCATTTTCTCAGCCTCTCAATTGCTTCCTGTAATAATTCAAGCTCATTGTCCGTATAGCTTCGCTGATAAAATTCCGTGTTGTTCTTAATTAGCTCCTCAAATGTTACAGGCTCGAAATTGTTAATATCTACTCCTGCATTAAATTGATTGTTAATTAAATGGAATAGCTCTGCCGCAATAGCTCCGTCGGTTCTATTGTGAATATGCCCGCAAATAGAAAATGTTGTGCCAAAATAGTGGCTTCTATTCCACGCAAGGCGTGGATAATGGCAATAATAAAGCTCAATACTGTTTTTCTTTGTGCGATATTCGTTATATCCTTGCTTTTCATCGTTTATAAAATACTTTTTCTTTTCTTCATCGGTCAGCTTTTTAAACCATTCATCGTGATTGCCTAAAATCAATACCTTTTTTGGCTTTATTGCTTCTAAATATTCGGTTGGCGGAGTCTTTGACCTGTATGAAAAATCGCCAATAATGTAAAGCGTGTCGTTTCTTGTCATTTTTCTGTTTATATTGTCTATAATAAACTTATCCATTTCTTGGGTGGTCTTAAATTGCGGACGGCACTCGTTTAAAACCTGCTCATGCCCAAAATGCGTGTCAGCTATGTAGTAGTCCATTGTTTTCGCTCCTTTCAGTCGATTTTAGGATATAGGGGATAGGGGATAGGATATAGGGAATGCACCGTAGGTGCAATTCATAACGAAGTCAATTCATTTATATCTATATCTTAACACACGCAAATAACATTTTCAACAAAAATTTCCATAATAATAAGTCACAACAAAAAGCAGAAAATCCAAGCGGATTTTCTGCTTTTGATTATAAGAATAATGTTGATATAATGATAGGAATAACGCCGGCTATTATGAAAATAATATCCTTTTTCTTAATGCGGAATGTTCGCCTGTATATCATATAACCGCAAAACATAGCGATAAAGGTTAATATAGTAAAGGGATCATCAAGAGAATATGAGAACATAAGCAAGCAATAGCCGTAAATAGGAATAATGGTCTTGTAGCCAAAAATGCTTGATGAATGACTTTCTACATTATCAGCCTTCTTTCTTGTAAATGCGTAAAAATAGCCAAATGTGGCAAGCGCGCCAAATAACAAGGTAACCAAAAAGCCTAAGTTGTCCGAAACGGTAAAATTCACCCAACTATTTTCTACCAAATCTTCAAAATTATAGGTTAGCACATTAAGTGACTCATTTGTAACAAAGCTCATAGCAAAAACGTCATTAACAGGCAAAAAATCCAAAATGCCCATAGATATCAAGCAAGGCAAAAACATATATAATAGCTCAAATATAACTCCGTCAGCTATGGTATTTGCTTCATTAAAGGCGAACATAAATATTGAATAAATCAGTATAGCAAAAACGGTGGAAAGACCGAAATATGCAAATAAATATCCAATGGAAATATGCTCTCTATGCGGAATAAGCTTAAAGAATGTTGCGATAACGCAAACGGTATGTATTCCTATAATTTGCGTTAAGCCATTTAAATAATGAGCTATTGACATTTTTCTTTTGCTTATGGGCAAAAACATAATTGCATCAGAGCTTTTACGCGTTTTGAACTGTGAAAGCTCAAATATAGGCGTAAAAAAGCATAAAGCGCCAAGAATATCCGATAAAACATCAAATTTTACTCTAAAATATTTTGTGCCATTGGGATTACAGTGTACACCGACAACGGTAATAGCAACGCACAAAACCTCCACGATTAAAAGCCGCTTATATGATGACTTGAAAATATATGAAAAATATTTTTTAAATTCTGTCATTTTTCTCACCTGTTAATTGATGAAAGAATAATAGGAATAATAGCTGCTCCAAGACATATATAGTCCGATTTTTGTAGCCTTGCGCTTCGTCTGTAAACAATATATGCAACAAACATAGCGGCAAGTAAAATAATAGTTAATATATCCGTTGCAATAAGCAAAAGACTGTAACCAAGCACAGGGATAATCACCTTGTATCCAAAATACGAATCGGATATATCACCAACCTTTTCGGCTCTTTTTTTGCTAAATGCGTATATAAAGCCGAAAATTGAAGCAATACCTAAAATTCCGTATAATATAAGAATAAATATTTGACAGTCCTCTAACTGATATATGCTTGAATCGGGAGCTATTTTATCTCTGAAAAAATTGTGAACAGCATCAATAGGAGCATAAATTATAAAATATTCTCCCACATTTGAAAGATCAAATGTGTTAGTTATAGATGCTACAATTGCCCAAGGAGCAAAAATATAGCTTAAGATAAATATTGCGCCGTCAGCTACCGTGCTTCCTTGCTGAAAAATAAATATGAATAACGAATAAAGCACTATGCCGTAAAGCACAGATAAAAAATAATACGGTATTAAATAAATTGGAAACAAATATTTGAAATATTGCAGTAAATGTAAGAATGTACAAATAAAGCAAGCGGTATAAACAGATATAACATGTATTAAACCAACCAAATAATGTGTAATGGCAACCTTAACTCTGCTGACAGGCAAAAATAGTAATGTATCAAGGTTTCTGCGATTTTTAAACGGCGAAAGCATTAAAACAGGAGCAACAGTACATAAAGCGCCAAGAATAAACGCAAGAATACCAAAGGATACAGTAATGCGTTCATCCGTTATTTCCGCAATTTCATCAGGATGCACATAAACATCAACATTAGAAAATGTTAATAATAATGCAATAACTCCCATTATCAATAATGCAGGCAAGGATTTTCTGAATTGATAAGCAAAATACTTTTTAAAGCTTACCATTTTTGCTCACCTCGCTTATAAATGCTTCCTCAAAGTCAACAGGTAACTGCTCGATTACCACGGGATTGAATTTTAAAAGTGACTCACGGATTGTATTTTCATCCCCCTCAAATACACCTGTTACAAATTTTTCTGCCTGTGATTTAGAAATTAGCGGTAAATCCTTAAAAATATCATTTGGTACGCTATCACTGAATGCAAGCATAAATTTGCAATATTTGTTTGTTTTTTCGGTTATGTCACCTGAGCTTGACACTCTTTTGCCGTCAATAATTGCATACATATCGCAAAAATCCTCCAGCTCACGAAGGGAGTGGCTTGAAATAATAACGGTAGAACCGCTTTCCTCAACCATTTTTATAAGCTCATCCTTAACGCATTTTCTTGCAAGTGGGTCAAGACCGTCAAATGCTTCATCAAGCAGTAAGTATTTTGGTTTTATTGAAATTGCAATTGCAATATATGCTTGACGGCGCATGCCCTTTGAAAAAACGCGAAGCGGCTTGCTTTCATCAAGCTTGAAAACAGAAATCAAGCGATTATATGTATCCATAGACACAGAATAGAAGTTCTTATACATATCTAAAATTGATTTCATTGTTGATGTATTTGTAAAATAAGGATCGTCGGGAAGAAAGAAAATATCCTCTCTTGTTTTTTCGTCCTTTGGAGAGCGACCGTCATATTCAATTACGCCATCATCTGCAAAATATACGCCCGAAAGCAAGCGGAGCAGAGTAGATTTGCCTGCGCCGTTAATTCCTATTAGCCCCATTATTGTGCTATCGGGAATTTCTAAATTCACGCCCGATAAAATCAGCTTACCGCCAAGAAAATGAGATAAATTATCTATTTTAATCATTTTTATATACCTCCGTAATTGCATCTAAAAGCTCATCATAGGTAACACCGCTGCTTTTTAGCTCTAAAATAGCATTGTAAATAACCGTATTCTTTTGGCTGGTACCGTCATTATATATAACAAACGCGCCCTTTTTTGAAATGGCTCTTATATACCCCCATTCCTCTAAAAGAGAAAATGCTCTTGCCACAGTATTGGGATTTACTCCAAGCTCCAGCGCTACAACTCTGACAGACGGAAGCTTGTCGCCATACTTGTATATCCCACCTATAATATATTCCTTGTATTTTTCGGCTATCTCAATATATACATCCTGCTTTCCCGAAAATCGAAAAGCCATATAATCACCTCAAATCTGTATTATCTGTATTAACTGTACTGTTTGTATTATATCACCTCTTTATGCGCCTGTCAATATGATAAATATAGATTTTGGTCACCGTCTCTGCAAAATAAATATGAATTTTGCAGTAAACTACACGCTTTTTATCATTTATCGCAAAAATAAAGCAGATACATAAAATGCACCTGCTTTAAAATATTCTATTTTTTCGCCTGTCTATTATGCTTTTTAATATCAAGATATCTACCGAATTTGTCGAACAATCTATGCTTGATAGCGAAAATGTAGCCAACGCCAAGAAGCACCATTACAATAGCCCAGAATTGTGACGGTGGGATTGCGCCGAAAAGCTTTCCTCTGTCGTCGCCGCGGAAAAATTCGTTGATAAATCTGAAAGTGCCGTACGCAATTAAATAAATCGCTACATTATATTCATTAAATGCAATGCCGTTTGGATTTTCTCTGTACTTAAAAGCAATAAATGTAAGCACGCTACATAAAAGCAAAAGGAAAATTGCTTCGTATAATTGAGTTGGGTGTACTCTTTCGGCAGTATCAAAATAACAGCCGTAATCGCAGTTTGTGGGCTTACCGTAGCAGCAGCCTGCAATAAAGCAGCCGATTCTGCCAAAGCCGTGAGCCACAGTTACGCAAGGACCTAAAATAGGTAAAAGCTTAGGAAGTCTGTCTGTGAATTTTGTTCTGAAAATCGCATAAATAACAAGATAAAAGCCAACGCCGCCTATTAATCCGCCAATAAATGTTAAGCCGCTGCCAATTTTAAAGCCACCTGCAGGATTGTCAAGGTAGTTGTAAAATGCTTGGAATAATGCCGCAAACAAAAATCCGCAGCCAATTGAAGCAATTACAGTATAAAAGCAAAAATCTGCAAATTTTGTTTCAAATTTTGCATACTTGAAATAAATCATCAAAATTGAAAAGCAACATAAAATGCCAATGGCAATCATTATGCCATACCAATATACGCTGAGCTCTTTTCCAAAAAGCTCAAAGGAAAAAACTAAATTTCTATCCATATCATTAATTCCAATCTACAAAAATTTCGTTTCCACGCTTGGTGTACCAATTAAATTTAACGATTTCGCCATTTAAAAGATATGTGTCGGGCGTGGTTGTTTCCATCCAATCAACAGGGATAAACTCATCCGCTTGCTTAGAAGCAATCTCATATGCTTCTCTTAGCTCATTTAGCTCACTGTCATTTAAAACGCCGTGCTTACAGGATACAAACAGAGGCGAGCCGCTTCTTGAAAGAGCAAAGAGCCACTCTTTATTTTGCTCCCAAGGAATAAGACCTGTAATACCAACACAGTCAGCATCACACATAAAGAAATTGCCGTTCTGACAGTTTCTAAATGCAAGAGTATTAACGCCCATTTTCTGAGTGCGTGACCATTCAAAGCCGCTTGTATCATCACCTGTACGGTTTAATTGATGATATGTAGCGCATAAATGACCGATACAGTTACAGCCGATTATAATAGCGCCGTTTGAATTTTCCTTGATTACGCTATAAAAGCTCTTAACTATTTCAGCGCTTGTTTTTGTCTTGTCATAGAAGCGCCAACCGTTTTCGGTAATGTTGGTTTCCATTTCAAAGCCCCATTTTCCAAAGATATCAAAGGTGGAAAAATCGTGCTTGATTAGCTCATATCCCCAATCCTGTGTGAGAGTTTTAGTGGTTTTAGCCACATATTCAAGCACCTCGGGATGTGATGGATCAAATACCTTACTGTTTCTTGAAAGATACCAACCTTCAGGCACAGTGATTTTTCTTTCAGTATCGTCTCTGCCGTTTATTAAATATCTTACCCAAATGCCGGGCTTTACACCGTAGGACTTCATTTCCTCTTGAAGCTTTTTCATATCACCAAAGCGGTCATTTGGAATCCAAGGCGCATCAACTGCGTTAGGCTGCCATCCGTCGTCAATTACCATATATGGCTCATTTTCGCAATTTTTGCACATTTCCTTAAGAAGCTTAGTATCGTTTATAATTTCATCATAAGAGCTTTTGCCATATGCGTAATACCAGTTGTTTGATCCGTAAACCTTATGGTCGGGCAGATAGGGATTTGGGCACATTTGGGAGCAAAAATCCTGTACCGCTTTATATGCGCTGATATCACGGTATTCCTTAAATAGTACAGTTGCGCATTCAAGCTTTCTGCCGTTTAACTCTGTACCGCATCCGCCGTTTCTTATATCAAGCCAAAGGCTAACGCCCTCAGTATCATATTGCCAGAAGCAAATGGAGTTAGGGCATACCTTAACGCCCATACATTCGGTAAATCTGCCGCTGTAATCAAAATTAGCATCACTGCCGTTTGATACCGCAATATACCAAGGCATACATCTTTCGGGGCGAATGGTGGACCACTGTAAATTGCCGTAGCCTCTTTCGTAAGCGTCGCCTAAAACCTTAATATCCTTGCGCATTTTCTCATTCCAACGAAGAAGAATGTATCTTGCGCCCACATTATAGGCTGTTGCGCTGACCTTTAATTCATCATTTGCTATGTCAAACCAAATCTCGCAATTTTCATTTTTTAAATTGGAGCTTAGCTCCTTGTTGTCAAACTCAATTCTTTCGCCCTTACCAATAATATTGCCCTGAGGCGAAATTTTTGGATTTTTCGGCGCGCCATCGTGATAAAAGATAGCATAATCAGGTATTCTTAATTTCATAGCTTACCTTCCTTAAAATTCGGTGTATATATTTTGTTTGAGGAGCTAATATCCTGTATATATCCGTCATAACCAATACTTATAGCTTTTTCCATAACGGAGTTATATTCAAAGGTAGTCACTCTTCTTTTTATTTCCTTATATTCATTGGGACAAAAATCGGGAGTGTATTGGCACATTAATGCAAGCTTAAATTTGCTAATATCAAAATTAAGCGACACATCCTCAAGTATTTTTATACTGTCCTTGCGTAAAGTGGGCAATACAAGATGCCTTAAAATAACGCCCTTTTGCATTATTCCGTTTTCATCGAAAACGCACTCAGGCGCAATTTTTAACATACTTGCAAATGCTTTTTTCGCGTTTTCATAATAGTCGGGAGCAGAGGAGTATTTTTTTGATAGCTCACTGTCAAAATACTTAATATCAGTTAAAAAAATATCCACATACCCTGCCATTTTCATTATTTCCGTGTCAAGCTCATACCCCGAGGTATTATATACAATAGGAATATGTAGCTTGTCCTTTATTAAGTCAATAGCATCTCTTATTTTATCACTGTAATGCGTCGGCGTTACTAAATTTATATTGTGTACGCATTTGTCTTGAAGTTCAAGCATCTTGCTTGCAAGCTCATTAACCGTCAAATCAAAACCGTACTTTTCGTGACTAATCTCACGGTTTTGACAGTACACGCATTTTAAATTGCACCCCGAAAAGAATATAGCGCCACTGCCTCTTGTGCCACTAATACAGGGCTCTTCCCAATTATGTACCATAATCTTTGCAGCTCTTATCTTTTCACCCATTCCACACACACCCGTGCGCATAGAACGGTCAATATTGCATTGCCTTGGGCAAATATTACATCTCATTCGTACCTCATTCGATGAGCCGTCAGCTGTTAGCTGATAGCTGTCAGCTGTTTAGTTTGATTTCAACTTGCGTTTACGCAAATTTCACATTTGCGTAGCAAATATTTCACTGCGTAGCAATTTCACTCGCATAGCGAATTTCACCGAAATAACGCTCGCGTTATTTCTCGTATCCCCACACAACAGGGCAGTCTGAAGAGTTCCACCATGAATCCCAACCACTTGGCTGACTTTCTGCCTCGCAATAAATTGTAAGGTTAGGGCAACGACTAAACGCAGGGCCACCAATACTTGTAACGCTATTTGGAATTACAATGCTTGTAAGATTAGAGCAATATTTAAACGCAGCGATACCAATGCTTGTAACACTATTAGGAATTATAATGCTTGTAAGGCTTGAACAATCCCTAAACGCCTCGTCATCAATACTTGTAACGCTATTTCCGATTACAACGCTTGTAAGTTTAGAGCAATAATAAAACGCACCAACACCAATACTTGTAATGCTATTTGGAATTTCAATGTTTGTAAGGTTAGAACAACCACTAAACACATAGTCACCAATACTAGTAACGCTATTTCCAATTACAACGCTTGTAAGGTTAGAGCAATCCGCAAACGCATAGTCACCAATATTTGTAACGCTATTTCCAATTACAACGCTTGTAAGGTTAGAGCAACAACTAAATGCAGAACTACCAATACTTGTGATGCTATTTGGAATTACAATGCTTGAAAGATTAGTGCAACCATAAAATGCATATTCACCAATGCTTGTAACACTGCTTGGAATTTCTATACTTGTAAGTGCAGTGCAACCTCTAAACGCATGTTCACCAATACTTGTAACGCTATCTGGAATTAAAATGCTTGTAAGACTGATGCATTTAAAAAACATATAGTAATCAATGCTTGTAACACTGCTTGGAATTTCTATACTTGTAAGTGCAGTGCAACAGCTAAACGCATCGGCACCAATACTCGTAACGCTATTTGGAATTGCAACGCTTGTAAGATTAGAACAATATTTAAACGCACGTTCACCAATACTTGTAACGCTATTAGGGATAACAATGCTTGAAAGGTTAGAACAACCTTCAAACGCGCTGTAATCAATACTTGTAACGCAATTTGGAATTTTAATGGTCTTTAAATTTGTACATTCCTTGAAGCCATCTTTCATTATTTTAGAAACTGCTTTTCCGTTATATGTTGGTGGAATTACAATATTACTTAATAATTTCGCTTTACCGCAAGCAACTGCATAAGTGCCGTCGTCAAGAGGATAAAATTCAAGCCCCTCTGCATAATTTTCTTGTATCTCATCATCTGAATCATTACCATCATCTGTCTTGTCACTATCCGTATCAATACTATCATTAGTGTCAGAGCTTATATTATTATCAGTATCTGTGTCACTACTGTTTTCGTTTTGATTATCGCCACAAGATATTAAAACCGTCAACGCTACAAAAATAGCAAGTAGTAAAAGTAAAATGTTAAGTTTTTTCATAATATTCTCCTTAAATTAAAATAATCAGTCTAATTTCGTTAACCGCTAACGGCTCACTAAACTCTGCTATTTGGG
>JAFQAM010000114.1 GCA_017416885.1 Clostridia bacterium
ATTTGGCTTGCCTGTCAGCCTTATATGCTTTTCGTTGTCCATATGCTTTATATCAAGCATAACAAGGTCGGTAACCTCTAAAAGACGGTCGATTTTTGCAAGGCGCTCCTGCTTTCTTTCAAACATAACGCCTGAGGTATCAAGGCAAGTGTGTATGCATTCTTTTTTTGCAAGAGTAAAAAGCTCTGTAAGAAAATCTATTTGGCACATTGGCTCGCCGCCTGTGGCTGTAATGCCGCCTGTCATATAAAATTCCTTATTGCGCAGCATTCTTTTTAAAATGTCGGCAGCTTGATATTCTGTTCCTAAATTAAAGGACCAGGTATCGGGATTGTGGCAATACTGACATCTTAAAATACAGCCTTGGAAAAACACTACGAAGCGAACTCCGGGACCGTCAACTGTGCCAAAGGATTCAAACGAATGTATTCTTCCCGTCATATTATATGCAGCAGTGGAATGTTCTTGAAATAACCTCGTCCTGTTGCTCCTTGGTTAATTTAATAAAGTTAACCGCATAGCCCGATACACGGATTGTAAGCTGAGGATATTTTTCAGGATGCTTTTGTGCATCAAGTAGTAGCTCCTTATCAAATACATTTACATTTAAGTGGAAGCCGCCCTTCATCGAATAGCCGTCAAGTAATGCAACTAAGTTGTTTACTCTTTCCTTATGGCTCTTACCAAGCGCGCTTGGAACAATTGTAAATGTATTGGAAATACCGTCCTGTGAATCCATAAACGGTAGCTTTGCAACAGATGCCATAGATGCAACTGCGCCGTTTGTATCTCTGCCGTGCATTGGGTTTGCGCCCGGGGCAAATGGCTCGCCCTGCTTTCTGCCGTCAGGAGTTGAGCCTGTATTTTTACCGTAGGATACATTTGAGGTAATTGTTAAAATTGATGTTGTAATAATACCGTCGCGGTATGTGTGGTTCTGGCGAAGATACTCAATAAATGTATGAAGGACTTCTTTTGCAATATTGTCAACTCTATCGTCATCATTACCGTACTTAGGGAAGTCGCCCTCGGTAATGTAGTCGGTAACAATGCCCTTTTCGTTTCTTACAACCTTAACCTTTGCGTATTTAATAGCGGAAAGTGAGTCGGCAACTACGGAAAATCCCGCAATACCTGTTGCAAACCATCTCTTCACATTCTTATCGTGAAGCGCCATTTGAAGTCTTTCATAGCTATATTTATCGTGCATATAGTGGATAATATTGAGGGCGTTTACATAAACCTGCGCAAGCCATCTCATCATATCCTTATATTTTTCCATTACATCGTCATAGTCAAGGTATTCGCCCTCAACTCCGCGGTATTCAGGTCCTACTTGCTCGCCTGTGATTTCATCAACACCGCCGTTAATTGCGTAAAGCAAGCATTTTGCAAGATTTGCTCTTGCGCCAAAGAATTGCATTTCCTTTCCTATTCTCATAGATGAAACGCAACAAGCGATACCGTAGTCATCACCGTGAAGCGGACGCATAATATCGTCATTTTCGTATTGTACTGCGTGGTGCTTGATTGAAATTTCTGCGCAGAATTTCTTAAATTCGTCAGGTAAATTCTTTGACCATAAAACTGTTAGGTTTGGCTCAGGTGCTGCGCCTATATTATTTAATGTGTTAAGATATCTGAATGATGATTTAGTAACAAGTGGGCATCCGTCTATTGCCATACCGCCGATTGACTCTGTTACCCAGGTTGGATCTCCCGCAAAAATTGCATTATAGTCAGGTGTTCTTGCAAAGCAAACAAGACGAAGCTTCATAATGAAGTGGTCGATAATTTCCTGGATTTCCTTTTCAGTAATAACGCCTGCTTGTAAGTCTCTTTCAGCATAGATATCAAGGAAGGTAGATGTTCTGCCAAGGCTCATTGCTGCTCCGTTTTGCTCCTTAACCGCTGCAAGATATGCAAAATATACGGCTTGAACCGCTTCCTTGAAGCTTGAAGCGGGCTTTGAAATATCACAGCCATAGGAAAGAGCCATTTTTTTAAGCATTTCAAGCGCGCGGATTTGCTCTGAAAGCTCCTCTCTTTCTCTTATAACATCGGCATACATAATAACGCGTGTGCCTGATTTTTGCTTTTGCTTAAATTCGATAAGCTTATCAACGCCATAAAGTGCTACTCTACGGTAGTCGCCGATAATTCTGCCTCTACCGTATGCATCAGGCAAGCCTGTAATGATATGGCTTGAACGGCATTTTCTCATTTCGGTTGTATAAACATCAAAAACGCCTGCGTTATGTGTTTTTCTGTGCTCTGTAAAGTATTCAACCACCTCAGGATCAACCTCGTAGCCGTTATCCTTACAAGCCTTCACCGCCATTCTGATGCCGCCATAGGGTTGAAGCGAACGCTTTAACGGCTTATCTGTTTGTAAGCCAACGATTTGCTCCTTGTCCTTATCAATATATGCGGCAGGGTGCGATGTGATCGTTGATATGATTTTAGTATCCATATCAAGCACGCCGCCCTTAGCGATTTCCTCTTTTTTAAGCTCGCTTACCTCTTTCCACAAGTCAAGAGTGTTTTGTGTAGGGCCTGCCAAAAAATCACCGTTACCATAGTACGGTGTTACATTTCTGTGTATAAAGTCGCGAACATTAATCTCAGTTTCCCAAGGTCCGCCGACAAAATTTTCCCATTCCTTAACCATAGTTTAAATCCTCTCTTTAGTTAAATTGCTATATCAATTTTCATATGGGGTATATCAAAAATGACATTGCCGTTCTCTCATATATAATATACCATTTTTTATGATTAAAGTCAAGATAAATAGCGCGTGTAAAATAAGTTTATATAAATATACAAATTTTTATCCTGCCGAACTCTTTTTTTGTTAATTTTCATTGCTTAATGACATTAAGCACAAAACCACTGTGTTTCCACAGTGGTTTTGTAATGTAAAAATACATTAAGATAGAAAGAAAGAATGAAAAACTAAGCGTCTGATTTTGTTTGTCCCCATATCACATTATGGTAATCCGTTTCCTCACCAATTTCGGTTGCATTCCAATTTACATCCCAGCCCTCAGGCTTTGATAACGCTTCGCAATAAATTTCAACTGCGCCTACGGTACAGAATGCATGTTGCTCAATTGTAACAACGGTTGCGGGGATAAATATTTTTTCAAGTCCTGCTCCTAAAAATGCACCTTCCTCAATTTTTGTCACGGTTGAGGAAATAACAACGGTTTTAAGCTTTGCGCAGTCCTTGAATGATTCACCGCCGATGACGGTAGTGCCCTCGGGAATAACTATGCTTTCAAGGGATGAGCAAAATTCAAAGCATCCCCAACCAAGAGTATCAAGCGTTCCCTCGAAATCTATTTGCTTTAATGATTCACAATATCCAAAGGATTGCCAATTGATTATTCCTACATTTTTCTTAAAGGTTACGCTTTCAAGGGAAACGCAATTTAAAAACACCTGATTCATTATAAAGGAAATATCGTTATGAAAGGTTAATTCCTTAAGAGAAATGCAATCCTTAAACGCTTCCTTATCAAAGTATCCAACCGCGCATCCGTAAACATATTCAAGAGATGAGCAGCCCTCAAAGCCGCCAAGCTCTATTTTGCCCACATAATTATCGCCTTCAACATCACTTGGTAATGTGATTTCCTTTAGGTAAGTATTATTCTTGAATGCGTATTTTCTGATGATGTCAATGTTATAGGGAACGGTAAATTCCAAATCCTTTTTGCCCTCGGGATATTTTACGATAGACTTACCGTAATCACCGTATAGCACTCCGTTTTCAGAGCGGTATTCAGTATAAGCGCCAAGATATGTGATTTTTTCAAGACCGATACATTCGCTGAATGCTTCGGGATCAATATAGGTCACGGATACAGGGATTATAACCTCTGTAATTTCCGTTTGCCCTGCAAATGCGCCCGCTTCTATTCTTGTAATTTTGTTACCGTTATTATCATAGCTTGGCAAGTTAATTACGCCCTTGCCCTCAACATATATAATTGATACGCCTGTTGCGTTAGCTTCGTATGTAAATTTCGGCTTGGGTTCCTCGTCGGTTGCTCCGTTGTCAGTATCTCCCCATATTACATTCATAACGCCTGTGTGCCAATCTATTGCCCAACCGGTCGGGCGCGATGATACCTCGCATCTGACCGTTATATCCTCACAGCCCC
Organism: Clostridia bacterium; assembly: GCA_017416885.1. GTDB lineage: Bacteria > Bacillota > Clostridia > Oscillospirales > CAG-272 > RGIG2000. The sequence goes on from JAFQAM010000114.1 coordinate 4,170, forward strand.
AGAATACCGCGCTTCCCATTGCTTTAAGCGTTATAGGAAGAAATACATCGGTTAAGCCTGTATTCTGAAATACATATGAGCCAAGGCTTGCAATTCCTGTTAAGTCAATGCTTTCAAGGCTAAAGCAGCCGTGGAAGGCTCTGTCGTTAATTGCGTTTACCTTACCGTTAAATGTTACGCTTGATAGGCTCAAGCAATTTTCAAACGCGCTTTTTTCAATTCCGTAAACCTCGGGCGCTTTAAAGTCAAGCTCAGCAAGAGACACACAATTCTGGAATGCGCATGCTTCAATATAATTGGCAAGATAGCCAAGCTCAATTTTAATCAGGCTTATGCAGCCCTCAAATGCGTATGCGGAAATTTTGCCTACACCGTCTATGCCATTTATATCGTTTGGTAAATATACCTCTTCAAGGTAGATTGCATAATTAAATGCGTATTTTCCTACCACATCAAGGCTGTTCGGAGCTATATATACGGTATTTTCCTTGCCCATAGGATATTTATGTATAACTGTTTTTTGCTTGTTATATAAAATTCCGTTCTCTGAAAGATACTTACTGTTATTTATATCCACATTGATTTCGGTCAGCATCGCGCATCCCTCAAATGCGGTTACTTCAATTGATGTTACGGTAGATGGAATATTAATTTTTGTAATAAATTCGTTTTCAAAAAATGCTCTTTCGCCGATTTTAACAATCTTTACTCCGTTATACTCTTTTGGAATATCAACAATTTCACTTGAACCGCTATAACCGATTACTGAATATCCGCCTGAAACAAGCTCAAAGCTGAAAATTGAAAGGTCCCAGCTTGCATACAGAGTAATATTTCCGCCCTTACCAAGTGTGGTTTGGTAAATCGGCACAGTGAGAGCCTCATCAAGATACCAACCGTTAAAGCTATAATCCTGTCTTTCGGGAGATATGAATGAGACTACATTTTCCGCGTTATATGTGTTTGGATTGCTAATATCGTTTTTGCCGCCGTTTAACACATAGCTTATGCTATACTGTATCGGTGTATATTTTGCGGTTAAGGCTACATCCTTCGCTGTGCCCTTTGATATAATTTCAACTCTGTTATTATTACTGTCATACCAACCGTCAAAGGTGTAAAATTCTAACACAGGGGTAGGCAAAATAACTGCTTCGCTTGGTGAAAATACTGTTTTATATTCGCCCTCTATTTTGCCTTTTCCCACATTCAATATCAAATTATAGATATCAGATGACCACACCGCATAAAGCGTCATATTTTCCGCGCCCATTTTAACGGAGTCGCAGTTTGAATACACGCTTTCGCCGTTTGGTGATAGCGCCCAGCCTACAAATATGCTTCCTTCCTTTGTAAAGGTATTGGCTGAAAGCACTACTGTTTCGTCTGTTTTTGCTTTTCCCTCGTATTTTTTGCCTGTTTCGTAATCTATGTAGGTTATTGTATTTTCGTTTGGTGTCCATTTAGCAATAAGCGTGGTATTGCCCTTGATTTTATCTAAATCCAAATCCCATTTTTTGTCGCCTATGTACCATCCCTCAAAGGTATAGCCGTTTTTAGTCGGGGACGAAATTCCCTCTATTTTTGAGCCCTCTTTAATAACTAAATCTGTTAAATTATTGCCACCCTGTGTGTCAAATTTAACTAAATAGCTATCCTTTTGGAGCACAATGCCAAAAATCACATAGCTGAGTGTACATAAGCAAATTACAATAATTGCGGCAAGCACGCAAAGCGAAGCAATCAGCTTTTTGCTTACTCCTCCCACAGAGTTATCCTTGCCGTAATTTATTTGCACCGCAACCTCATTATGGACTGATTTTGCTCCGTTTGCATCAAGAGGTATGGTATTTTCTATAATTTCTACCTCCGGTATTTCCTTCTTTTCCACCTCTACTACGCTTTGATTAGATGACAAGTCAAAATCATCATTCATTAAAGCATCATAGGAAATATTAAATATAGCAGAAATTCTTTTAAGCTTTTCAAGGTCGGGCTGATTTATATCCGCTTCCCATTTATAAACGGCTTGACGGGAAACATCAAGCTTTATGGCAAGCTGCTCCTGGCTCCAGCCTCTTTCCTTTCTTAAATGAATTATTTTCTCGGATA
>JAFQAM010000115.1 GCA_017416885.1 Clostridia bacterium
ACAACAGATGACGAGGGAAGCGAGTATTCCTACCTACAAGCAGGCACACCAAACGAGAGCGAAAAATACTTCTTTGTTTCCTACAACGAAATCTTGAATAATCAGACCACAGAAAAAGCAGAATAAACACAAAAAGCTATATGGAAAAATCCATATAGCTTTTTTGATTTAAATTAACTTGAAAATTATGGAATATTATGATATAGTATAAATAGCACTTATAATACAATAATTTTAAGGAGAATTTTATGAAAAGAAAGCTTTTATTATTTTTGGCTGTGATAACAATGCTTATTTGCCTTTTTGCTATTTCCGTAAGCGCAGAAGCACTTGCTAATTACGCAAGCGTTAAGCTAACTCTTGTTGATGGCACGGAGACAACAGGCTATTGTAAGATTGACGGCCGTTTTTTAAGAGATGATGTTTATATCAATCCCGAAAACACAGCAGATGGAAAATACTCATGGACAAATATCAAGGCTTTTGATATGCGTGACTCTGTTATTGTGGGCACAAAAACCTATAACGAGGTTGGAGGCCTTAACTGTAACAGTCAGGCTTCAAATGTTGAGGAGTTCTATTTTTCATCCCAGGTTACAAAAATTTTGAATACCACATTTACAAGCGGATGGTCAAAGCTCAAAACTGTATATATTCCAAATACAGTAACAGCTATTGACAATGACGCCTTTAAATTCTCAGCCGTAGAGCAGGTTATTATAGAGGAGGGCTCTCAGCTTAAATCAATCGGCGCTAACGCATTTAACGGTTGCTCCAAGCTTACAAACTTTGATTTTCCCGAGGGACTTGAAAGCTTAGGCCGTAACTGCTTCTGGGAAGCAGGCTTAAGCGGAACTATTGTTATTCCTAATTCAGTTACATATCTTGCCCCGGGCTCACTTCTTTCTACCAAAATTGAAAATCTTTACTTGGGCGACGGCACTCTTGAAATAGGATATAATTTCTTGGGCACATATCAAAAAACAGACAATGCGTACCTTAAAAATGTTTATATACCTGCAAATGCTCAGCTTACAGTAGACGGTGGCTCTAAGATTTTCTTTAAGTGTGCAAATCCTGTTAATTTCTATATTGTCGGCACAGATGCTGAATGTAATGCTATGATTGCTACATTGAAATCTCACAGCACAGGCAACTATTTAACATTCATAACCGAGGATGAGGTAACAGAAAGCACAGGCGCAGGCTATGCTATTATTCACACAGGATATAATAGATGCGACGCATTCTACGGTAGCGAGCATTTAACAGACAGTCAAAAATACGAGTTTACATCCTTTGTGGATGCATCCTATATAAAGGGCACTTGCACAAGATGTGACAAGGTATCAATTTTAAAGGAAATCGCGCCACTCTTTGTATGCAACGGCTATTCAGTTCCCGAGGACGGCGGAGACGGTATTGCTATTGGATATACAATCAATGTGGAAGCAGTTAAGGAATACAAGGAAATAACAGGCAAATCCTTAAAATACGGCGTATTCGCAGCATTAAAGGATAAGCTTGGCGATAGCTATATCTTTGAT
>JAFQAM010000116.1 GCA_017416885.1 Clostridia bacterium
CCAAAATCTCTATTTGAGCCAGTTTCCTGAACCTTATTGAAGGCGTCACGGAACATTTGGTTATGCGCTTCCTCGCGGTTGAGGAGAAAATCTATTGTTTCTCTTACCTTTTTATCCTCAATTTGTCTATACAGGTATTCGTATACGACCTTTGCTCTTTGCTCGGATGCGATATTGGAAAGCAGGTCTGCACACAAATCTCCTGTAACGGTTACATAGTCGCCTGTCCATGAATAGCCCGATGCATTTATAAGACCGGGGTTCAAGCCAAGGAGCACATGTGTTTGTATTTCGCCTGCTTTTACTGCATTAGCATCTACATCGTGTCCGTTTAGTAGGTTGATAGTTTGAGCTATCATTTCCATATGACCAAGCTCCTCGGCTGCTATATCAAGAAACAAATCCCTGATTTCCGGGTCTTTAATGCGGAAGCTTTGCGACATATATTGCATTGCTGCCTTTAATTCTCCGTTTCCTCCTCCAAGCTGCTCCTGTAAAAGCGCTGCGTACTGTGGGTTTGGCTTTTCTATTTCAACAGGGTGAAATAGCATTTTTTCGTGTTTAAACATAACTACCTCCTAAAACTATATTTCAACACTACTATTTCCTTTTTTTGTGAAATTATACATCTTTTTTAGACACAGGGTTGCAAATTTTGGGATTGTATGTTAGCGTGATGGGAGATAAAAAAAGAGTGACGGCTGAAGCGAAGCTCCTTTAGCTCGCTTCTGTATCACTCTTTTTAGGTTTTATGGGGTGAGCTATGTAGTAGTTTGGATGGGATGATAGGGGATTTACGGTTTTTTCTTGGTTTCTGTGATGTAGGGGAATTCCTTGATTACGACCCTTCCGATTAGGATATCTGCGTATTGGAAGGAATGCTTTTTAGGTGGGGCGGTGTTTAACTCCTCGACGCAAAAGATGTTTGGATATACGCCGCAAATTTTGGCGGGGATATTTGATGTTGATTTTGTTCTTGTGGTGTTAATAACTATATTAATGTTGGGGGCTTTTTTATAGAGAGCTTCAATTGCAGCTTTAATAAAATATATATTATTCATTTTCAAATTAGCCTTCCGTTTTGGAAGGCTAATATATCAGTTGAAATATTCGCTGACATCGGTTTTATCATTAATTTGCTTTCTTACGCAGATAATGATTGAGCCGTCGTTTTGCTCCTCAGTAGAGGTGATTTGATAGCGAATTTTGTTCTTTTCAAGCTCAGCCTTGTATTTTTCAAGCTCGGCGCGGTTATATTGAAGCTGCTGCTCCTTAGATAAGCCGTATTCTTTCTTTTGCACAAAAATTAGTGTTTGAAAAATGCAACCTGATTTTACTCTTTTCATCTGATTTTCTCTCCTCTCCCGATATCGTCATTCGGGCAGAATCGACAGAATCGTAATGCAGAGAGAATTAAGCAAACAGAGTTTAGTCACGGTAATGTGGCTACACATATCTAACTTCCGCAGATATGTGCGCTTCTCTCTCGTGGTAGATTTTCTACAATGAAATTATACCATATTTTCAAAAAATTTTCAAGAAAGGATTTTTAAATTTTTTGAGAAATTTTTGTATAAATAAGCAAAAAAATGCGACTAAGTGTAGATAAAACACACTTAGTCGCTTATTTTTTTATTATACCTCAGGGATATTAACTTCAATTTCTCTGCCGAGATTAGCGGATTTGATGATACCGTCAATGATGGCTTGGTTGATGATAATTTCCTCTGTTGGAACAGGGGATTTGCCGCCTGTTATAATGGCGTCAAGGAAGGAACGAAGCTTCTCGTAGAAAATGTCAGGGGATTTGATGATAGGAATTTCTGTGCAAACCTGTGAGCCTGCCATTTCGCTATAAACCTTCATTGGTCCGCCAACTGAGCCGTTCCAGCATTCGGTGGATGGGATGCGGAGTGAGCCCTTTTTACCCATAATGATTGTGTCACCGGGGGTGTCAAGATTCATTGCCCACGCGATACGGAAGTCAAGGATAATGCCGCCTTCAAGACGGATAAAGCCTGCTGCGAAGTCCTCTACTCCGAACACCTCTGCGTATTCAGGATTCCAAGGATATGTTTTTGGATCCTTACCGAAGAAGTCGGATTTATAGCCGCTTACTGTAATTGGCTTTGGATAACCGATTGCGTTAAGCACCATATCAAGTGAGTAGCAGCCGATATCGCCCATTGCGCCTATACCTGCTGTTTTGTCCTCAATAAATGATGTTCCGTAAGGTGTTGGAATACCTCTTCTGCGTCCGCCGCCTGTCTGGATATAGTAAATTTCACCAAGCACGCCTGATTCTACTATTTCCTTAATTTTCTTCATATTTGGGTCCATTCTCGGTTGGAAGCCAACGGATAAAATCTTTCCGCTTTCCTTTTCTGCCTTACGCATTTCAACAGCTTCCTCAAGAGTAACTGACATTGGCTTTTCGCAAAGTACATTTACTCCGTGCTTAAGCGCGTAAATTGTACATTCTGCGTGTGTTCTATTGTATGTACAAACAGAAACTGCGTCAAGGTCCTTTTCGTTATCAATAAGCTCCTTGTGTGAAGGATAGCAGCGCGCGTCTGTGATTTCCCACTTTTGGGCAAATTTTTCTGCTTTTCCGGGCACTAAATCGGCTAATGCAACGATTTCAACATCGTTCATTTCCTTGTACTTGCTCGCGTGCGCATCTGCAATCCAGCCTGTACCGATAATACCGACCTTCAGCTTTCTTTTTGACTCAATTTTTTCCTTTTGCGGAGCATTTTTAAATTCATTCATAATGCTCA
>JAFQAM010000117.1 GCA_017416885.1 Clostridia bacterium
ATTTGGCTTCGAATGTGCTTCGCAGTTTTAGACGAGAAAATATTTCGTATAGCAAAGAAACGAATGCAGGTAATATTGACATATTGCCAAGTGAGTTTCTGAAGATAGGCGGGATATTTACCGTCTAAAACCTTATTGGTTCGAGCCCACTGTGGCATGGCAAATTGCTCTAAATAAGGACGGTCATCTTTATTTGCAATCCCCCTTGATTGCTTGTAGGCTGATAGCTTATCAATCACCTTATCGTAATACCAATACTTCTCTTTAAACTCCTCATAAAAATCACTATCAACAAAAACATTTTTGTATCTCCCTAAAACCAAAATATTTTCCTTCGTGTGTGCGTTTACACACACTTCTTCCATTCTTTCATTCTTGTTTATTTCTTTTTCTTTATCTTTTTCTCTTTTGCTTCTTTTCTCTTTTTCGTTTTCTGTTTCTTGCTCAGAAGTGCATTGAATGTGCAATGGATGTGCATTTGGTTGTGTATTTAAGCATTGATAAATCGCCCAATCTTCAAGCGTTATCAATGTTTGTCGCTTATCCGTTGTATGTGAAATCAGATGTGCATTTTCAAAGCATTTTAGTATTCGTATCACTTTAAACCTATCAATTTTCAAACTGTTTGCCATATCGCACTGTTTAAAAATAACTTGTCCCGCCTTTAGCTTTTTTACCTCTCCCTTAAAAATACACTCCGTTTCATTATGCGTTGCATAACAGTGTAGATAAGTCCATACAGCCAAATGCTCGCTATCCTTTGTAATTATGGGATTATCAAGCCACTCTCTATAAAATTTTATCCAACCGTTTTCTGCGTTCATTTTATTACCTCTCTTTTTGTTTGTAATAAAATGATAAAATAAAAAAAGCGGAGTCAAACGGTAAAGATTACCGAATGTCCGCTTTTGTTGATTATGAATTGCAAACCCTCCACCACTATCGTGGTCCCCCTACCTTACGCGACAAGGTCGCACCTTTCCATTATTCACTATCTTTCTTTTTCGGGATGTCGAGGGCGCCATCCCCTACAAGCTGGCGGCTGACGGCTGGCGGCTAACAGCTAACGCTGTCTTTTCTTTAATGCTTCATAGAATAGCGCGCAAATAACTGTGGCTGAGCCTAAGGCTGTAAGCGCGATTGAGGCTTTTCTTAGAGGTGTGCCGACATAGTCTGTGGTGACAGTGTATGCGCCCTCGTTTACTGTGAATGATATGAGTCCGTCGATGTTTTCGCCGTTTATTGCTTGCTTTATGCCACTTTCGTTTGTTAGTGTGATTTTATAGCCGGGATAGTAGATAAGCGGCATCTGGATTATGGATTTTTCCTCTATCTGTATGGATAATTCATAATTTGGGCTTGATTTTGAAATGACTGTTATTTGCCCCTTGCCGTCAAGGATTACAGGGGAATAAGCATAGTAGTCAGCCTCGTAATCAAAGTCGTATGGAATGATGTATTTTACATACTTATAAAGTGAATTTTTATATTCAGATTTATAGGATTTATCAAATAAAACCTGCGGGCAGTATTCGGAATTAAAGCCGATTGAGGAATGCTTTAAGTACATTTCCTCGCTAATTTCGGTTGTCCATCTTTTGCCCGTCTCTTGCGCTATTCTTTTTTCGGGAAGCGCTTGGCTTTTTATTATTAAAATGCCAATAAGTGTGGATAAAACGATGTATGAAATTTTCTTAATGCCAATATGATTTGCTATAATTCCCACTAAGATTGATACTGAGATTTGTACAAGTGACCAAAGCCGCCACGGGAATTGGATATTGCGAAGCAGCTTAGGCGCATAGAGCCAGATTTCGCCAAGCTCCATAGCGCAAAATGCTACGGCAATTACACCGATTGAAAACCAAAACAGGATTGATTTATATATAGGCTTTGTTGGTTTTTCTGCGTTTTTGGTGTAATGGATAAAAAGATAGATTACAAAGAATACTGCTAATGCTAAATAAATTTCAATTCTCGGTAAAATTATTGTGGGTATTCCAAACAGCGCGGCTAAAGAAATATACGGTGAGAATTTTTTCAGCCTTTCGCATTTATTAAGTAAATATACGCATAGCGTATAAAGCGCGCAGGCTGCAAAATACAGAGGCATTTCAAGGTATGCTTTGACCTTACTGTATCCGTTATTAACAAGATATTTTGTGCTTAAAAAGCCCGAAAATGTAAATTCCTCGCCGCCACGGGATGCAACCTTCTCCGCATCGGTCCACATTCTGACCTCGTCAGTTATGTTATAAAGTCCTGTTGACATAAGCTCAAATTGAGCAAAAAGCATAATAGAGCTAATAGAAATTAATGTAATTACAGACACTGTGCCGCATAAAATGAACCTTTTGCTTTTAAATAGAGGTATAATTTTCGTTATATTGGCAAGCAAGTAAGCTAAGCCTGTAATAAATACAAACAACGCGGTTATGTTATGTGAAAGATATAAAAGCGACCCGCCTAAAACCGTTTCGCAAAACGGCAAAAGACTGATTTTGTCCTTATCTGTGTGCGTAATTCCGTATAATCCCATAAAAAACAGAGGGATAAATACGAAGGAAAATGCTTCGGCTAATGCTAATCTTAAAAACGCATTTAGCATTCTGTAAGGATATAGAATATACACAGCTCCCGCTAAAAGCGAAGCGATTTTATTTTGGTTGGTAAATTTAAGCGCGAAGCGATACATAAATACGCCTGACAAAAAAACATTTGATACAAGGGTGATTTTAAACGCGCTCATCAAGGAAACACCTAAAAATCTCAGAATTATCGCCACAGTGACGGGGATAATGTGTGAAAGCGGTGAATAAAACAGTGTGTTACCAACTCCAAGACCTGCGCCTAAATCCTTGCTTATGGCGCTATATGAGCCTTTTTCAAGAATGGTATTATATTTATCAAGCATACTTGAAAAGTGAAATTCCAAATCACTTCCCCATCCAAACCCCTTATAAAATACTAAATAGGTGCTGATAATGGAAATTAATAACAGCACCGTATAGGGAAAGGATTTATTTAAGATTTTTCTTGCTTTTTCCATATCTGCTCCTTTCTGAGCCACAGTTGCAATCACGCATAGCGTGTATGTAATTGACGCGGCGCGTCGTATGTAATCACGCATAGTGTGTATGTAATCAACTCGCAAAATTGTATATATTGCGTTCAAAATGCGCGCGGTAGATGCCTTGCCTGCGTTCATTTTTATATTACCATAATATAATATTTAAGTCAATAAAAAACCGCACTTTCGTGCGGCTTTAATTATTTAGAAATAAACATTTGAGTCCAATAATGTCCGTCATTTACATAGCCTACGCCTATTCTTGTAAATGTTGGATTTAAGATATTACCTCTGTGTCCGCTTGAATTCATCCAACCGTTTACTACCGCTTCGGGAGTTTTATAGCCTTTTGCTATGTTTTCTCCTGCTGTTTTATAAGAAATACCGAAGCTTTTCATCATTTGAAACGGTGAGCCGTATGTAGGACTTGTATGTGAAAAATAGTTATTATCCTTCATATCCTGTGATTTATATCTTGCAACACGGCTTAGCTCCCAATCGTATGTAAGCGGTGAAAGACCGTTTTTGCTTCTTTCTATATTAACAAGTCTTACAACCTCTTTTTCGTATTCTGTTACATCCTTATCAGTTGTGGGAATATTAATTATCTGTCCGGGATAAATTAAATTGTAATTTGCAATTTGAGGATTTGCACTCTTAATTTCACTTAGCCCGACCTGATACTTAACTGCGATTTTCCATAGGCTATCTCCACGCACAACGGTGTGCGTTGTGTTGGCAAGCGCGCTTATGGAAAATACTAATATTAATGTGACAATACTTAACAGTGTTATAAGTAGCTTTTTCATACTACAAAATCCTCCTTTTGTTTTTTGTACCGTAACAGTACCTCTCAATTATAGCACACAGGGTACGGTAAAATCCACCTGTAATATATGGAAACTAAAGGTGCTTTAGTATTAAAACGGCGAGAAAAATGTTAATGTAAACCAAAATTGACAAAATGTAACCTTTGATATCTTGTGAAATCTTCATCAAAGTGCTATAATTGACTTATCAAAAAGCAAACAAAGGAGACACAAAATGATTATTTCAGACAAGATTGCTCTTTTACGCAAAAGGCGTGGCTTAAGTCAGGATCAGCTCGCTAAGGAAATTGGCGTATCAAGGCAAGCTATATACAAGTGGGAAGCGGGAATTACCACTCCCGATATTGATAATGTAAAGATGATTTCTGAATTTTTCAGTATTTCATTAAATGATTTAGTAGATGATAATGTTAATATATCTGAAGCTCCTATTACAATAAGTAAAGAGGAAAATATCGACACATCTGCGGATATTTCAGACAAAAAGGTAGAAAAGCCAAAAAAATTCGGTTTGTTTGCTTTAATTGGCGCTATGTCACTTGTAATTGTGGCGCTGTCTATTGTATTAATAGTAAGCTTAAGCAAGCATACACATTCCTTTGAAAATTATATTATTGAAGCTCAACCTACCTGTACTGTGGCAGGCATTGAAAGAGGCTTTTGTAAGTGCGGCGAAAGTGAGACAAGGTCAATTGCAACAATTCCACACTCGGAAATTGTAATAGAAGGATATTTACCTACTTGCACAAGAATTGGCGCAACAGAAGGCAAAAAATGTTCTATTTGTGATACTGTTTTAAAGGAACAGGCTATTATTCCTGTAAATCCGAATAATCATACTGAAAAGATCATTTCAGGCACGCCTGCAACTTGTATTAATGAGGGCTTGACTGACGGTAAAAAATGTGAGGAATGCGGAATTATCCTAAAAGAGCAAGAGACAATACCGACAGGGGATCACACCGTAGAGGTTTTAAAGGGATATCTGCCCACCTGTGTCGGTAATGGCTTGACAGACGGTGAAAAATGCTCTATTTGTGAAGCTATTTTAAAGGAACAGACTATTATTCCAATTAACCAAGAAAACCACAATATTGAAATTATTTCAGGTACGCCTGCAACCTGTATAAAGGACGGCTTAACTGACGGTCAAAAATGCTCACTCTGTGATACTGTTTTATTAGAGCAAGAGATTATTTTATCAAACGGACAGCATACCGAAAAAACAATTGAGGGATATCCGTCAACCTGTATTAAAAATGGGCTTTCCGATAAGGTTATTTGCTCGGAATGTAATATAGTTTTAGTGGACGCTGTATCGTTGCCTCTTGGCGAATGTACAGTTAAGGAAGTACTTGGATATGAGTCAAGCTGTACCTCCCTTGGATTAACTGACGGTAAAGAATGCTCTGTTTGCAAGGATGTTTTTGTAAAGCAAGAGATTATGAAAACAAAGAATCACGATTACAAAAACGGAGTATGCTCTGTATGCTTGAATTTAGAGGAAAACTCTGATCAGCTTTTCTTTAGCTTAAATTCAGATAAGCATTCATACACGGTGTACACAAAATCACAAAACACGATTGAAATTGAAAGCTTAATTATTCCAAGCACATATGAGGGCTATCCTGTTACTATTATTGATAATTTTAGATATTTAAAAAATGTCAGCTCTGTTATAATACCAAATACTGTTGTTACTATTCAGTCCGAAGCATTTAAAAATGTGTCATCCTTAAAAAAGATTACTATTCCAAGCAGTGTGAAAAATATATACAGCTATGCTTTTTCAGGCACATCTGTTTCAAGTCTTTTTGTTCCAAAAACCGTTATTAAAATGGGCGCAGATGCATTTGCAAGCGATAAGCTTAATTACATAATTTTTGACGAGGGAATCGAGGAAATTATCTATTCAGCATTTTCAAGCTGTACTGCAATTAAAGCTATCTACATTCCAAGCTCCGTTAAAAAGTTAGGCGGCGCAATTTGCGCAAGCAGTGAAAATACAACAATATATCAAAGCAAAAACGCCAATACAAGCACTTGGAGTAATGCTTGGGACACCTGTAAGGATGGAGTAAAATGTCAGATTAAATCAGTTGACTCCTGTCCTGAAAGCCTTGTTCCGTTTACATATACGCTAAATAGCGATAAGAAATCCTATACTATTGCGGGAAATGATAGAACAAAGGATGAGGAAATAATTGCAATTCCGTCTACATATATGGGCTTGCCTATAACCGCTATTGAGCAAATGAGCTTTAATGATCATAATATGAGAGAGCTTTATATACCCGACACTGTCAAGGTAATAAATGCATATGATTTTTATAATTGCTTATCTCTTGCTTATGTAGATTTAGGAAATAGCATAGAAAGTGTAGGCAGAATGGCATTTTTGAACGCAGTGATTGAACAAATATCTTTTCCGAGCTCTGTTACATATATCGACCAAGGCGCTTTAATTGGCTGCAACAGCTTAAAGGAAATTAATGTAGCTAAGGGCTGTAATTCATATAAATCAATAGACGGTGTATTATATTCAAGCGACGGCACATTACTTATAAAATATCCTTGCGCAAATGAGAGAACAAGCTTCAATGTTCCAAACGGTGTTTATGAGCTTTGCGAAAATGCATTTGCTTACAGTCAGTCACTTACAAGCATATCCTTGCCCGATAATTTAAAATCAATTGGCAAAAATTGCTTTTTAAATTGCACTGTATTAGAAGATTTATTCATTCCAATGAGTGTAGAAACGGTTAAGGAAGGCGCATTTAGTATTGGCTCCACTGTTTGTCATATTTATTATGGGGGCGAAAGCATTCCTGATAGCTGGGAAACGCGTTTTAGCTGGTATTTGACGGTTCACTTAAATGTAAGAAGCGTTGGTACTACCGAAAACGGTTTTAAATATGTGATTACAAACAATAATGAGGTTACTATTGCTTCAGGTGTCGGCTCAGACGGCAAGGTTCCAAGCTCAATTGAGGGCTTCCCTGTTACCGCAATAGGTCAAGGCGCATTTACAAAATTTAATAAATCGGTTGAGCTACCAAATACTATAAAAAGGATTGAGGCGCGCGCGTTTAATGAAAGCGGAATTACAAAAATGATTCTACCTGACGGCGTAGAATATTTAGGCTCTGATATTTTCATAAACTGTGAATACCTTAAGGTTCTTTATATTCCAAACACGGTTAAGGTAATAGAAGGCTTTCTTGCATCAAGGGGCGTTAGCGACTATTATTGGGGACTACATATATACTGTCAAAAGAATGCTGATATGACATTATGGAACGAAAATTGGAATAAATGCAATAGCACAGTAAATATCGATGAATATAGCGAATTTATAACCGAACAGGTTAACGATTCAACAGGCTTATAAGATAAAAAGCAAGTCAAACGACTTGCTTTTTGCGTTATGATATGATAGACTAATATATATTGAAAAAAAGAGGTATAGATATGAAAATTTTATTTTTAGGCACCGGGGCGGCTGACTATACAGGTAAGGAAAAGGAATTCAGACGCAATTCTTCTGCTCTTATTGATGATATAATTTTGATTGATCCGGGAATGTATGTACCTGATGCAATAAAGGAATTTAATGTTGATATCAGCAAAATTAAATATATTTTAAATACCCACAATCACGAGGACCATTATAATCAAGAAACGGTTGATTATTTAGTGAAGCAGGGGGCAACATTTATTGACACACAGCCAAATGATGTAA
>JAFQAM010000118.1 GCA_017416885.1 Clostridia bacterium
AAAAGCATATTCCTTGGTGTCATGTGTACGGAAACCACGATTATGAAAATAAAGCGCTTTCCAAACACGATCAAAACCAAATTTATCAGAGCTATGAATACTGTATTTCAAAGGATATTGAGGAAATTTCATCCGGTCAAAGTAACTATATCCATGCAGTTTATAATCCAGACGGAACAATCGGCTCCGCGATTTACTTCTTTGATTCAGGCGAATATTCAAGATACACATACGGATTTATTCAAGAGGACCAAATCAATTGGTATAAGGACACCTCTATGCTTTTACAGGAGTACAACTACGGTACTGTCGTTCCATCAATAATGGCGTTCCATATTCCACTTATTGAAAACAGATATGCTTATGAAAACAGAGGCGATACTGAAATTGTTTATAGTTGGGAAGGTCACAGAAACGAGCCTATTCACTCTGCAGAATGTGACACAGAGCTTCTTGAAACAATTTGGGAGCGCGGCGATGTAAAGGCAATCATAACAGGTCACGACCATAGAAATGACTATTCTTACAATTATAAAGGCGTATATCTAATGAGCTGCACTAATATTAGTGAGCTCGGTTATACTGATGACGATGTACAAGGCTCCCGTGTAATTGATATTAACTTAAATACAATCAACGGTGAAATTCCAACATACATTGAAAGAATTAAGGAAAGAGCAAATCCTGATGATTTTGATACATATGAGGACAATGTATCCTTGGAAATCAACAACGAGTTAGTACAAGGTACTCATAAAGGCGATGGCGGCTACGGTACTGCTTCAGGTAAGTGTAATGTTACATATAAGGATGGCAAGGGCAAGGACGGTGGCTCTGCAATTGAGATTGTAAGAGGAAACAGTAACACATTTGATTTATTTATAGATATTGCAAATCCAGGTAAGGTCGGAAGCAATAAATATTTTATGCTTTGGGCTGATTTTACACAAACCGAGTTTAATCAAGGCTGCTTCGGTTTAATCACTGAGCACGGTGATTCCTTACCATTCTCTACACTCTACTCTGATTCACCTGTTACCTTCTACTATTTACCGGACGGTGAAACAGAATGGCAAGAGCTTTCGCTTGGTGATAACGGTTACTTCGGCGTTGAGGAAGCTAACTCACAGGGTGTTAACGGCTTGAAGGGATATTTTGCTTTCTCACTTGATACTATTAGCCAAGACCTTGTTCCTTTAACAAGCGATACTGTAATTACAGGCATTTACTTTAAGGGCTCAGTTAAAAATAATCTTAAATTTATTGACAAGCCTTTCTATATTTGCGAATTCCAGCTTGTAACAGACTACAAGAACAATTAATTTTAATAGACAGAGACTTGCTCTCTGTCTATTTTTATAAAAAAGATGCAACCTTAAATAAGATTGCATCTTTTAATTATATCGCTTTTATAGAATTTGAATTATAGATTTCTGTTTTAACATTTGGGCAAATAGCTAAAACATCATTTTCAATTACCTTGCATACAGGATGCTCGGTGAAAAAGTGTCCTGCTTCAACAATATTGATGCCAATATCCTTTGCATCAATTGTTGTGTTATAGCTTGCTCTGCCTGTTAGAATAGTATCTGCATGCATTTCTAAAGCACTATCAATCATATCCTTGCCGTCTCCACCAATAACATATACTCTTTTTACAGGTCTATTGCCATTGTAGAGCACGAACGGTGAGCCTAATGCATTTTTTACTTTTTTAGCAAATTCCTCTAAGCTCATTTCGCTTGAATATTCGCCTATTCTGCCCATTCCATTGCTTTCATCAATTACAATATTTCCCAAATTAAGAATATCGGTAAGAGCATCATTTACGCCAGGCTGAGAGGCATCTAAGCGAGTATGAAATGACATAACCTGAACATTATTTTGAATTAACTTAATTAGCTTATTTTGAGTAAAGCTCAATGGGGACAATGCTTTTTGTGCACGAAAAACAAGCGGATGATGTGAAATAATAGTATCAAAGCCATTTTCAACAGCGTAATCGACGGTATCCATTGTTACATCAAGCGCAATAAGAACATTTTTAATTTCTGCATCTAAGTTGCTTGCGCACATAATTCCGTCATTATCCCAGCTACATCTAAGCACATCAGGGTAATGCGCTCTTGATAATTTATCGTATAATTCCTTAAAAGTCATTTTTACTACCTTAATAAAGCTTTTTAAGCTCTATTATTTCCTTTTCAATATCTGTTGTATCATATCCACCAAGCTTAAATCCGTTAAGCTTCTTTTCTTTTTTCTTAATTAAAGCATCAAGAAGCATTTTAAGCTTATCGCCACCGTTTTCAATATTTTTAATGCCTAATTCAAGCTGAATATCACTGTATTGCTTTATGATTCCGTCATATTCCACGCAAATTATTTGATAAAGCTTATTATCCTCAAAAACTACATTTTCGGCAATTGCAGAATATCCGTTTTGCAAATATTCGCGTAGCTCCTTAACCATTGTCATAGGCTGTAAAATAAGTCTAATTCCCTGTTTTTTTATGTATTCAGAGCTTTCTAAAATTTGAACAATTAATTCACCGCCCATTCCACATATTACAATGTCAGTAGGTGAATATTTGTTTATTCCATCAAGTCCGTTTGCAATACAGGTATCAATTGTATTATCCAAATTGTATTTAGAAATGTTCTCTCTCGCCTTTGAGATAGGCCCTTCATTTACATCAGATGCTATTGCTCTTGTAATTTTATTCTCTAATGCAAGATAAATTGGTAAATATGCGTGGTCTGTACCTATATCTGCAACTACTGCACCGTCACGCACATACGATGCGGCGGTGCAGAGTCTTTCGCTGATTTTTAGCATATTATTTGTTTAAAAATGCATTGATTTTTGCAATTAAAGCATCTGCATCTGTACCGTGTGCACGGCAAGCATCCTCAATTGCTTCGCCTCTTGAGTGAGGACATCCTAAGCAATGCATACCAATTTCGAAGAAAAATTGTGCTGTTTCAGGATTAAAATCAAGTACATCGCCAATAATAGTCTTTTTTGTTACTTCCATTTTTGTATTCTCCTTTATTTAATTATTTACTAATTTTATTTTTCCACCAATAGAGGTAAGCTTTTCAACTAAGCATTCATAGCCTCTGATGATGTAATTAACATTACTTATTTCGCTATTTCCTTGTGCTCCAAGGGATGCAGTGACTAATGCTGCCCCTGCTCTTAAATCAGTCGCATCGGTTCTTGCTCCAAACAGATAAGACGGCTTTATAACTGCCATATTATCAATTGTTGTAATATTTGCTCCCATTTTTCTAAGCTCATTTACATATGCAAAGCGTGTAGGGAAAATTTCATCTTTTACGCTTCCACCGTCACATGTAAAGCATAATAATGCAGACAGCTGAGGATGTAAATCGGTTGGAAATAGCGGATACGGCGCAGTTACTACATTAACGCCATTTAAAACAGTGCTTTTTTTAATATGTACTTTGCTCTCATATTCTTTAATATGCATTCCCATTGATTTAAAAAAATCTAAAGAATATCGCAAATGAGTGACATTAACCTTATTTAATAGCACTTCTCCGTTAGATGCTCCAACAAAGCAAGCATAGGTTAAAGCCTCAATCATATCGGGGAAAACCGTATAATCAGTACCGTATAATTTATTGGCACCGTTTACAAGGATTGTTCTGTTTTTGCGAATTATTTTGCCACCGCACTTATTTAAAAAGCAAATTAAATCGTCAACATGTGGCTCAATTGCACAATTTTCAATTATTGTTGTGCCTTCAATAAAGATTGATGCAAGCACCATATTTATTGTAGCACCAACAGAAATTTTGTCAAGAGTTATTTTTTGGCTTTTTAGCTTTTTATCTGCTTTTATTTCAATTTTTCCGTCTTTTTCAATACAAGTAGCACCTAAACAACAAAATCCCTTTAAATGTTGTTCAATAGGTCTTACACCAAAATTACAGCCACCAGGCATATTAATGCAGACCTCGTTAAATCTTGCAAATAAAGCTCCCATTAAATAAGAGGATGCTCTCATCTTAGAAACAAGCTCTTGATTTTTTATTGTTGCAGTTGCATTTTTAGTATTAATTCTAACTGTATTTCGTTCAATAAAATCTGCATCAGCGCCTAAGCCTCGCAAAATTTCAAGCGAATTATAAATATCGCTTACTCTTGGAATATTATGAATAATACATTCATCCTTTACAAGTAAGCAAGCATATATAATGGGCAATGCAGAATTTTTCATTCCCGAAATATTTACTTCACCATACAGTCGGTGACCGCCTTCAATTATAAGTCTTTCCATTCCGACCTCATAAAAATAGTATTCTATACTATTCTATTCGGTCGAAATAATTTTAGTTCTTGGATTTTAAATACGCGCAGGTTAAATCAACTATCATTCCATAGCTTTTTGTGCCTTCCTTTTGTCCGTTTGCCTGTAAATATGAATCGTTAAGATTTCCTGTTACCTCTGATGCAACTGAGTCTCTGTATTTGTCAAAGAACCTTGAATAGCTTTCTAAATCGCCCTTAACTCTACTGTCTAACATTGATGCGACTTTATAATATAAGTCCTTGTCAGCTGAATACAATGCGCCTGTAATAGTGCTATAAACATCTAAATACGCGCTGTATTTCAAAAAGCTATCATCAGAATTAATCATAACAACAAACGAAATAAAATTCGCCTCATTTTCTCTTGCAACACCTCTTTGATGCGCCATTTCGTGCGTTGCAGATGACGCTACGACAAAATCGGGATAATTTGTATTTATGTTGCTTTCACCTGTATAAAAGGTGTAAATTCCCGAAATATGAGTATAGGTCATTGGCTCGCTTAAAATAATTGGCTTTACAATTGATTTAAAATTGATAATTACGCCGTATTCTTCCTCGTATCTATCGTATGCATCACAAATTTTTGAGCTAAGCTTGTAATATCCATATGGCATAACTGAAGCGCCTGTGTTATCATAAATAATTTCATTTGAAAGCTCGTTTAAATTATTCACAATAATCATTGAGGCTTCGTATAAATCCTCTTTGCTTAGCTTTTCAGTTTCGAGATTAAGCTTTTTATCAATAGTTGAGTTATGAAATCCACTTGAATAGGTCCATACAAATGTGATAAAAATAAACAAAACTATGCTTAAAAGCTTCATCAAAAATCGAATGGTATCCTTGGTGCTTATTTTTGCATTTTTAATGCCTCGGATAAAAACAATCGCTGACAATAAAGGTGATGCTAATAGCAAGGTTTCTGTAATCGAAAGCGGAACAATACTTGATGCTTGCGCTAAAATCTGTCTAACAGGTGTAGTTAGATAAAGATTAAAGAAATCTGCGAATTTTACAGAGCTTAGCACCATAATATAACAAATTAAGCTAATAATTGATAAAATGAAAATTATAAACGGAAAAAGAGGCACATATTCTCTAATTTTTCGGTATAAATTCCTCATTTCCAAAAATTCTCCTTATTAATTCTTTCATATCAGGTGCTAATGGAGCATAAAACTCGCCTATGCCCTCAACACCCATTTTTAAGCAATGTAATGCTTGTCTATTTATCTCCTTGTCGCTTCCACCATACAATGTATCACCTGCCAACGGATGTCCGATATGAGCCATATGCACTCTTATTTGATGTGTTCTGCCTGTTTTGGGAGTTACTAAAACAACGCTATATTTTTCGTTGGCGCACAGTGATGTATATTCAGTAAGCGCATACTCTCCGTCTTTCATTACTCCTCTTTTAATAATACTTTTTTCAAGACGGTCAATAGGCGCTTCAATTACTCCGTTGCCTGTTAAATAACCTTCTATAACGGCAACATACGATTTTTGGACCTTGCCGCTTTTTATTTTATCTGATAGTATCGCAGAATAAAGCTTATTATTAGCGGTTATTACAACCCCGCTTGTATTCTTGTCAAGACGGTTTGTGGCTCTGAAAACATAAGGCTTATCCCTATATCTATATGCTAACGCATTTGCCAATGTATTTCCGCGATTATTTGTAGATTCGTGCGTAGGCATTCCATATGGCTTATTAACAATCGTTATATTTTCATTTTCAAAAATTATTTCAATAGGCAAATTGACTGGCTCTAAAAATTCATTTTCATCCTCTTTTGTATCGCCAATATTAAGCTCTAATATATCGCCTGACTTTAAAGTATAAATAACATTTTGATGTAAACCATTCACGGTGATTCCGTCCGGAAGCTTTTTTAGCTGCTTTAATAATGAATGTGAAAAGCCGTTGGATTTTAAAAAATCCTTAATAGCTTTTCCCTCTTGTTCTTTATTTATTATGTATTTCATAATTATATTTTAACATAAATAAACAATATTTTCAATAAATTTGTTAAGTCAGTAGCATATAAGCGATAATTTTTTGTTAAATTTTGAATTTACTATTGAATAATTTAACTTTTTAGGCTATAATTACTAAGATGAAATTTTCAGGAGGTATAAAAATGGAATTTTTTCAAACTTATGGCACAACTATTTTAATGGTTGTTGGTCTTGTAGTTGTTTTCTACTTAATGTACAGATCAAACAAAAAGCAAGAAAAGGAAGCTCAAAATATGCGCGACTCTCTTGAGGTTGGCGATGAAATTACTACTATCGGTGGCATTGTTGGTGAAATCGTTAAGGTTAAAGAGGAAACAATTACTATTGAGACAGGTAAGGACAGAACAAAAATTAAGCTTCGCCGCAGCGCAGTTCGTTCCGTTGATGTTTATGCAGCAGAAAAAAGAGGCGAAACAAAGAAGACAGATTCTATAAAGAGCGACAAGCCTGCTTTAAAGGAAGATAAAAAAGCAAGCAAAAACGAAAACGAAGAAAACGCTGAAAACGAATAATTCTTTCATAAAAATAAATCCTCATAAATATACTTTACTAACAAGTATTTTATGAGGTTTTTTATATGAAATTAAGAAAGAAAAAAAGAGCTATATCAAATAAAGAATTTAATTTTACGGAATTATTTAAAAGATGCTTGGCTTTTAGTATATTATTTTTAATCATTGGACTTTTTGTGTGCTTGATAATGTCCTTTATCATTTATAAATTTAAGGACAACACATCTCTTATAAATATCGGTAGTATAGCTTCTCTTTTTATCTCTGTTATGGCTACCGCTTTTATTCAGTCAAAATATAATGGCAAATATTATTTATTAGGCAGCATAACATTGGGAATATTAATTTTTTTAGTAACAATAATAATTGCTCTAATTTTAAATAGCGGAAGCATAACAACAAATAGTATATTAGTAAAGTCATTAATTCCTGCATTTTCAGTGCTTGGCGGTATGCTCGGGATTAAAAAAGAAAAGGCAAGAAAAAGAAAGCATAGATAAAATAAAAATCTCCACTCGATGTGGAGATTTTTATTTGAATTAGTTAAGTTCTTTAACCTTTGATGCCTTGCCGACTCTGTCACGAAGGTAGTAAAGCTTAGATCTTCTAACCTTACCCTTTCTAACAACTTCAACATTAGCAACTGATGGAGAGTGAAGTGGGAATGTCTTTTCAACACCGCAACCATATGCAACTCTTCTAACAGTAAATGTTTCAGAAATTCCACCGTTATGCTTTGCAATAACAGTTCCTTCGAAAATCTGAATTCTTTCTCTTGTACCTTCTTTAATAAGGTTGTGTACCTTAACAGTATCACCAATGTTGAACTGTGGTACTTCTTTCTTTAATTGCTCACTTACAAAAGCTTGAATCTTATCCATTATAAGCCTCCATTAATCTTAGGCGTTCATGCAGAGCTTCGCAGAGGACCACCCGTTTTTATTACATTCATTCGAATGCGTTGGTATTATAGCATATTAGTTGTTAATTTGCAAGTAGTTTTTTAAAAAAATTAGAAAAAATTTTTTGAATTGAAAATTATTGACAAAATTGTTGTTTATTTTATATATTTGTGTTATAATATATTGCGTAAAAAATTTTGGAGGCAAATATGGAAGAAAATTATACTCAAGTATATGAAAGACCAAGCAAATCCTTTGCGGGCTTTATTGATATATTAGAATCGTTTATTTACGCTATCGTTGTAGTGGTTCTTGTTTTCACATTTTTAGGCCGTCTTAGCGTTGTTGACGGTAGCTCAATGGATAATACGCTTTCACACGGTGAATACTTGGTTGTTGCAGATCCGTTTTTTCTTTATCAACCAAAGCAAGGCGATATTGTAATAATTGACGGAGGAGAAGCATTTACTCCTTATACTGAACCGATTGTAAAAAGAGTTATTGCTACCGCAGGACAGACAATAACAATAGATACAAAAGCAGAATGCGTTTATGTTGATGGAGTTATGCTTGAAGAGGAATATGCCAAATATGAGCTTCCGCCACACACTATATATAATTCATCAAAGGACTATCATGACGCTTTGTATTTTACAGGTGTACTAATGGGTGGCAAGGAAGCCTATAACACCACAACAGGCACACTGACTGTCACTGTACCCGAGGACCATGTTTTCGTAATGGGAGATAATCGACTAAATTCCGCAGACAGCCGTGTAAAGCAAATTGGCTTTGTTCATAAGGATTATGTGGTTGGTAAGGCTGTATTTCGACTATTTCCGTTTTCATCAATAGGAGGACTTTATTAATGCAATCTGAGGTAATACAATGGTTTCCCGGTCATATGGCGAAAACTCGCCGTTTAATATCCGAAAATCTCAAAGAGGTTGACATAATCGTAGAGATTTTAGATGCAAGAATTCCTTATAGCTCTAAAAATCCCGAAATTGCTAAATTAATCGGTGATAAGCCTTGCTTAACTATTTTAAATAAGGCCTCATTAGCAGATAAAGCAACTACTAAAAAATGGATTGATTATTACAATTCAATCGGCAAAAACGCAATTGCTATTGACTGTGTAAGCGGTGAGGGCTTTTCGCAGTTGGCTCCTACCGTTAAGAAAATGCTTGCAAGTAAGCTTGAAAAATACGAGGCAAAAGGAATGAGCGGTAGAAAGCTTCGCGCTATGTTTGTAGGCATTCCTAATGTTGGAAAATCATCTTTAATCAACAAGCTTTGCGGTTCAAAAAAGGCTAAGGTTGAAAACAGGCCCGGTGTAACACTAAATAAGCAATGGATTCCAACAACTATCGGTCTTGACCTTATGGATATGCCGGGTGTATTATGGCCGAAATTTGAGGAAAAGATTGTTGGAGAAAATCTCGCAATCACAGGAGCAATAAAGGACGCAATTCTTGATACCGAATACATTGCAGTTATTCTCTGCAAAAGACTAAGAGAGATTGCACCAGAGCCTTTTATGGCAAGATATAAAATCACTAAAGACGAGCTTGATGCCTGCGAAATGGATTTCGAGCTTTTTGAGCTTGTTGGTAGAAAAAGAGGCTTTTTAATTTCAGGCGGCGAAATTAATACAGAAAGAACCGCCTCTACTCTGTTAGAGGAATTCAGAAGCGCTAAAATCGGCGCTATTTCACTTGAAGTGCCACAAAATTGAGGTTAATATGTTAGACTATACATTTGATATTTCTCACAAAAACGATAAAATAAAAGTAGTTTGCGGCGTAGATGAGGCAGGCAGAGGTCCTTTAGCAGGTCCTGTTGTTGCAGCTGCGTGCATTTTACCTGACGGCTTTGTAATTGAAGGCTTAGATGACTCAAAAAAGCTTACAGAGAAAAAAAGAGAAAAGCTTTTTGACATAATTATTGAAAATGCGCTTTGCTACTCTATTGCTTCTGCATCCGTTGAGGAAATTGAAGAAATTAATATTTTAAACGCCGCAATGCTTGCTATGAATAGGGCTGTTGACGGCCTTGAAATGAAGCCTGATTTAGCTTTAATTGACGGAAACACATCCCGCGGCTTTGAAATCGAAACCAAAACCGTTGTTGGTGGCGATGCTATATCACCGTCAATTGCT
>JAFQAM010000119.1 GCA_017416885.1 Clostridia bacterium
ATCATCTTCACAGCAGGAGCATAACCACGAATTTTTACAGCTGTTTTGACAGTTGTCTTGCTCGCAACCAAAATAGCTACTTTTATTACCGCGCGAAAACGGATTTTGTCTGTTCATATTTACCTCCTTTATAGATTTTTGGTGAAACCACCATTACGGTATATGTAATATTTTGTCTGAAGGACACTTATTTACTTTGCAATCCAAACAGTACATTTTCTCATCCTTCTGCAAAACCGTGAAGCTTTTTAAAAATTCTTATTTTTGTTGATAGCTTTTCTCAAAAAACGATTTCCATATTATCATTTCTTGTGCTATAATAGAAATACAAACATCAAAGGAGAATAAAATGAAATTTGCAGAAATATTTAAAGCATTAAGAAAAGACAAAAATCTAACGCAAGAACAAATATCAGAGGTATTTAATGTGTCACCTCAAATTATTAGCAGATGGGAAAACGGCATATCACAGCCAAGCATAGATATTTTACCTATTATAGCATCATATTTTGAAACCACAGTTGATCATCTGTTGGGAATTAAGGAGCCTATCAAAAAGCAAAAAATTCTATTTTTCAATTTAGATACGAAAAAAGTGCAGATATAATAAATGATTATCTTGATAATGGTTGGACGGTAAAGGAAATGCAAACTCATCACTTAGATGATGGGCAACATCCAGAGGGCGTTGTAATCATTGAAAAAATAATTAAATAATTTAATCTACTGTCATTTAAGTAGAAGCTTCTACCTTTTGATTTTTATTATAATCTTAACCGTAATCCGATATAAGAAAGCACAAAAAGACGGGATTTTAAATTTTCTTTAAGCTATAATGTAGTCAGACAGGAGGGATAAAAATGGATTGGATAACAGGAATGCAAAAAGCAATCGATTATATCGAAAAGCATATAACCGAAAAAATTGATTACGAAAATGTTGCAAAGGAAGCATTTTCATCAAGCTATCACTTTCAAAGAGTATTCAGTATTCTTTGCGGCTTTACCTTGGGCGATTATATTCGTCAAAGAAGACTATCCTTAGCAGGAATAGAGTTATCCAAGGGAAACGAGAAAGTAATTGATATCGCTTTAAAATACGGATATGATAGTCCGGATAGCTTTGCTAAAGCATTTCAAAAATTTCACGGCATAACTCCGTCACAAGCGCGCAACGACGGGAAAATGCTAAAATCCTTTTCGCGCCTGTCAATTAAAATCTCTTTAGAAGGTGGGGAAACTATGGATTACAGAATCGAAGAAAAAAACGAAATGATTTTAACAGGCTATAAACGCCATTTTACAGGAGTTCCGGGGGAGCCAGAGGAACAGGAAAAGCAAGAAAAGGATATGTATGTAAATACAAGACCGTTACAGTATATTTTGCAAGGCTTAGCAGGTAATATCGAAGATTTCTATGATGTTATTACAAATGTAAATGATGACGGATATGATTTCTATATTACAAAAGAAATACCTGAGTATTATAGAAACAACTTAAACAAAGAGTGCATATTAGGCGAAGAATTTGCAAAGCATTTTGAGCATATAAAAATACCAAAGCAAACTTATGCAATTTTTGAAACAGAAAGATGTTCATATCCAACAGTAATATTTCTTGATTTAAGAAAAAGAATAGTAAATGAGTGGCTTCCAAATTCAGACTATCAATTTGCCAACGCACCGGAAATTGTCCTAACACATTGGTATCGTAAAGAAAAAAGCGACCAGCGATATATGGAGCTTTGGATACCTATTGAAAAAATAAAATGAGCCTTTCGCTCTTAACCTCTTATGAAGCAAGTGCCTTTTTGGCGCTTGCTTTTTATGTTAAGTAATAGTTGATGTTTTAACAACTGATTGATAATTGATTTTTGTGTTATTACAGATTATAATGTAATTGTAAGCTTACAAAACTATTTTGGAGGTAAATCTTATGAATATTAGAATTGGAGAAAAAATAAAGCTTCTAAGAAAACAAAATAAAATTACACAGGACGAGCTTGCAAATGTTTTAGGCGTAACTGCACAGGCAATTTCGAGATGGGAAAATTGTGCATCAGATCCCGATATTGATTTAATACCGTCAATTGCAAATTTTTTCGGCGTATCCATAGATGAACTATTTGGCTATCATGGAGAAAGAGAAAAGAAAATAGATAATCTTTTAAATAAAATAGAACTTCTTTCCTCTCAAAATGCTCGTGAAGACATTAATCTTGATGAATGTATTTCTATACTTCGTGATGGTTTGGTTGAATTTCCCAGCAACGAAAGAATTATGCATAAGTTGGCATGCATTTTGAATGATACAGGTTGGTCAAGACATAGTCAGTGGCAAGATTATGATGATAACAGCTATATTATTAATTGCTTTGATAAGGAAAAATCAAACAAATATTGGAATGAAGCCATATCATTATTTGAAACGCTTATTTTGAATACTACAAATAATGAAATTAAAGCAAATTCAATTTATAATTTGATTATGTTATATAGAAATACCGGCGAGTATCAAAAGGCAATTGATTTATCAAATATGTTGCCCAAAATTCGTTATAGCAGAGAGATTATGCTATCTACAGCAACAGACGGAAAATTGCAAGCCGAATATTTGGGAGAATCTATATTAGAGCTTGCGTATATGTTATCTGAGCAAATTGTATATGGTCTTGTAAATAACAAATCAAACTTTATTACCGATTTGCCAATTGAAAAGCTTAAAGGGGCAATATCGTTATTTTTCTTAGTCGCCGAAGATAATAATTTAGGTATATATCACAGAAGAGTATGCTATTTGTATCTTTATTTATCAAGGCTACAATACGAAAAAGGATATAAGGATGAAGCCTTTATTTCACTTGATAAAGCACTTGAACAAGCGAAAAAATATGATGAATTTTCAAAAAATCCAAGTGATCATTATACAGCCTTACTTTTAAAAAATACGCAGTGCAAAACTGAAGCCTTCAGTGAAAGCGGAAGTCTTGCAAATAATTTACCAAATGATTGGCCTATGTGGACAAATCCTGATTATTCTAAGGTGAAATCAGAAATTCTAAAAGAACCAAAATGGAAAATATGGGAGGGAAACTGTAAAAAATAAACAATAGCAAGTGTCAAAATGGCACTTGCTATTTATTTATATCATTTTTTAACATTAAAAGACAACCAAGATTAAATATAGTCATAAGACAAAGCGCAAGGTCGGATATTTGCCACATAAGTGACATAGGAATTATTGCGCCGATTACTATAACAACACAAAAAATTACAGTAAAAAGCGATTTTGCGAAGCTCTTTTTTGTTATATACCCCAATGATTCAATACCGTAATAATATTGACAAGCAATAGTTGCAAGTGCAAAAAGCAGCGAAGAAACTATAATTCCGTGCTTGCCAATACCAAACGCGAAATTTTCATAAGCATTTATAACAAGCGACATCGAATTATTATTGCTCTTTCCGTATAGTAAAATAACTATCGCGGTTAATGTGCAAAGAAGAATAGTATCCACAAAAACCTCAAAAATACCAAGACACCCCTGTGAATGAGCGTCGCTAATGCTCGTTGAGGCGTGAGCAGTAGGAGAAGTGCCGCAGCCCGCCTCATTTGAAAGTAGTCCGCGACTAACACCAAAGCGAATAGCCGACATTATTCCATAACCGCAAAAACCTGAAATAGCGCATCTGACCTTAAATGCTTCTTTGAAAATCAAAGCAAAAACAGACGGAATTTCGCATATATTAGAAAAAATAATGTAAACGGACAATACAACATAAAAAACGCTAAGAATCGGTATCAAAATTGATGTAAAGGCGCTTATTCGCTTTAATCCGCCTAAAATAATTACCAAAATCAGTACAGAGAACACTATTCCTACATAAAGCTTAGGAAAGTCGGTCAAATTAGACACCGCATTAATTTGAACTAAATTGCCCGTAGTCAAGGAATTTAAAACGCATAATAATGCAAAAAATATTGAAAATGCTTTCGCAAATTTATTTTTAGTTTTCTTTTTTAAGCCATCATATATGTAATACGGCGCGCCGCCGTAGTATTCGCCGCAATTATTAACTTTTCTGTATTTCATTGCAAGACATACCTCACAGTATTTTAAGCTCATTGCAATAAATGCGCTGACCCACATCCAAAAAATAGCTCCGGCTCCCCCTGATATTAACGCGCTTGCAACACCGACAATATTCCCGACGCCCAATGTTCCCGCAAGTGCCAAGGAAAGAGACTTAAACCCACCGCGAAGCATCTCTTTAAATGCTTTAATTGGGTGCAAAATATAAAACCATTTGAGCTTAAATGCAAAGTAAATTCCCACCAAAATCAACATAACAGGCAATATAATTCCACATAAATATCTATTTAAAAATTCAAGCATAAAACCACCTCATATTTGAATATATATTCTTTTGAAAGTTCTTATATCACTTGAATTTTTAACAATTGTTAACAAATTGTAAACAATGCATACAGACACTTGATTTTTACAGTATCTATGGCTACAATATATCTTGTTTAGCACTCTTGCGTGTCAAGTGCTAAAAAATATGGAGGTAATAAAAATGACTATAAAACCGTTATCAAACAGAGTAGTCCTCAAAAATGTTGAGGCAGAAAAAACAACAAAGGCAGGCATCATTTTAACAAGCGCATCACAGGAAAAGCCACAGTTTGCCGAGGTAGTTGCAATTGGTCCCGGTGAAACAAAGGACGGAAAGCTTATTCCTATGACTGTAAAGCTTGGCAATAAGGTAATCGTTGCAAAGTATGCAGGCACTGAGGTTAAAATTGAGGATGAAACATATATTATCGTTAAGGAAGACGATATTTTAGCAATAGTTGAGTAAGGAGAAAAACGAAATGGCAAAGGAAATACTTTACGGAATTGATGCAAGAAACGCTCTTTTAAGAGGCGTAGATAAGCTTGCTAATACAGTTAAAATCACATTAGGCCCAAAGGGCAGAAATGTAGTTCTTGATAAGAAATACGGCTCACCGTTAATCACACATGAATGTGTTACAATAGCTAAGGAAATCGAGCTTGAGGATGCTGCTGAAAATATGGGCGCGCAGCTTGTTAAGGAGGTTGCATCAAAGACAAATGATGCGGCAGGCGACGGTACAACAACAGCTACACTTTTAACACAAGCCTTCATTAGAGAAGGAATGAAGAATGTAACCGCAGGCGCAAACCCAATCGTGCTTCGTAAGGGTATTCAAAAGGCAGTTGATTGCGCTATCGAGGGCCTTGTTGCTAACTCCAAAAAGGTAAACGGCAAGGAGGACATTACAAGAGTAGGTACAGTTTCCGCAGGTGATGAAAGAATAGGTCAATTAATCTCTGATGCTATGGAAAAGGTAACCTCTGACGGTGTTATCACAGTTGAGGAATCCAAGTCAACAGAAACTTATTGCGAGGTTGTTGAAGGTATGCAATTCGACAGAGGCTACCTCTCAGCATATATGGCAACCGATATGGATAAGATGGAAGCAGTTTTAGATGATGCTTTAATTCTTATCACAGATAAGAAAATTACGAATATCCAAGACATTTTACCATTACTTGAGCAAATTGTTCAAGCTGGCAGAAAGCTTCTTATTATCGCCGAGGACATCGAGGGCGAGGCTTTAACAACACTTGTACTCAATAAGCTCAGAGGCACATTTACCGTTGTAGGCGTAAAGGCTCCGGGCTTTGGCGACAGACGCAAGGAAATGCTTCGCGACATTGCAATTTTAACAAACGGTCAAGTAATTACAGAAGAATTAGGTCTTGAATTAAAGGATGCATCAGTTGAGCATCTTGGCAGAGCAAGACAGGTTAAGGTAGATAAGGAAAATACAATAATTGTAGGCGGAGCAGGCTCAAGCGAGGAAATCAAATCAAGAATTGCTCAAATTAAGTCTGCTATTGAAAATACAACCTCTGATTTTGACAGAGAAAAGCTTCAGGAAAGACTTGCAAAGCTTTCAGGCGGCGTTGCTGTAATTAAGGTCGGCGCAGCTACCGAAACAGAAATGAAGGAAAAGAAGCTAAGAATTGAGGACGCATTAAACGCAACAAGAGCAGCCGTTGAGGAAGGTATCGTTGCAGGAGGCGGAACAGCATATATCAATGTAATTGATAAGGTTTCAGCTCTTGCAAAGATTTCATCAGGCGACGAAGCGACAGGTGTCAAGATTGTAGTTAAAGCGCTTGAAGAGCCACTTCGTCAAATCGCAGAAAATGCAGGCTTTGACGGTGCGGTAATCGTTGATAAGGTAAAGAATAGCGGTAAAATCGGCTATGGCTTTGATGCTTACAACGAGGTTTATTGCGATATGATGGAGGCAGGAATTGTTGACCCGACAAAGGTAACAAGAAGCGCGCTTCAAAATGCAGCAAGCGTAGCATCAACAGTTCTTACAACAGAAGCGGTTGTAGCTGACAAAAAGGAAGAAAACCAAGCGCCACAAGCTCCAAACCCAATGGGCGGCGGAATGTATTAATATCTGAATAAATTTGCCCAACCTCGTATTAGAAGTTGGGCATTTTATTTCTCTTTGGAAAAATTTAAATTATATATACTTTTCTTGATTTATAATTTATTAAAAAAGAAAGGAAATAACTATGGAAACAATTGATATTTATAGCAAGGGCGAATATCCAAGCAATGTACTATCCAACTTTTATCCAAACGAATTTACATTCGACGGTGTAAAATGCGGCAGTATGGAAGGCTTTTTGCAATCTCTAAAATATAAAAGCATAAAAAAGCAACAAAAAATATGCTTGCTATCCGGTAAGGAAGCAAAGAAAAAGGGCAAATATAAATTCCTATGGAAGCTAACAGGCAATATCCATTGGCAAGGCAAAAAAATCAAGCGTACAAGCAACGAATATAAGGACCTTATCAAAAATGCTTATATTGCATTGTCTCAAAACCAAGAATTTTTAAACGCTATCAAAGCAACATACAACAAAACGCTCATTCATTCCATAGGCAGTCACGATGAAAGAAAAACCATCTTAACAGAAAAGGAATTTATAGACGCGCTATACTACATAAGAAAAACAACGCAAGGTTAA
>JAFQAM010000120.1 GCA_017416885.1 Clostridia bacterium
ATACGGCAAGGAAAGCCGATAATATTCTCTTTTTCATTTTCATGCCCTCCGTTACCTATAACTGATTTCGTTGATGATTGTTGTTACAAAGGTTGACATCTTTGCAAGCAGTGATGTGAATAATACTGCAATAAACATAATGAATACCATACCTACAAGAGTAGCAATTACGGTAAGAATGTTTTTGCCTGATGAATAGTCATGTGTTACCTGTAAGCCAAGGATTAAAAGGAGTCCCATCCAAATGTATGCTACGGTAACAATCATTGTTGTAATTTGTCCCTAAGTACCAACTAATACATGTGTAAGGATCGTAGAAATTACTACTAAGATTGGCACTGGGAAGAGTGAGTAGGATACTGCAATAAAGATATCCTTTAAGCTGCCCTCACCGTCGAACAATGTGGTGAAGCACCAGTTTGAAATAATTACAAGACCGAATGGAATAACAACTGATGAAAGCTGTCCAAAGATTGAGCCTGTTGTTCCCTGTGGGTTATAATAATAGCCCTGCCATTGAGCTTGAATAACAAATGCTGCTACTGTTGCCGCAAGGAATACAAGTGATGCTCTCACTGAGCCGCGCTTTTCGTGCTTCAAATCCCAGAAGCCGTCGAATGGGTGGAACATTAAGTGGAAGCCGAAGGTTAATTCCTCCTTGAAGCTTCTTGGTCCTGCCTTGGTTGCGGCTGCTTTATTAATCTTGCCTGCTTTCTTGAATACCCAGGCGATGAACCATACTAATACTACAACACCGATAATGAGTGGGAAGAAGAGGAATTCCATATTTTGCTTACGGGTTTCCTTGAATGCTAATGCATAGTTTTCAACATCGAATGCGTTTTTGAAATATTGCTTCGCCATTTCATAATCGCCCTTACGGTACATTGCCTTACCCTTTTCAACATAGGCTGTATCGAAGTTATTATTCTTTGCGAGAACCTCATCCCATTTTTCTGCAGCCTTATCGTATTCTCTTTCGTTCTGAAGCTGAATTGCTTCATCAAGAAGAGCCGCATATTCGGTTGGTCTGTAAACTGTGAATGCACCTACTGTTACATCAAGAACGATGATGTTTGTACCTTGGTATGTGATTGAAACAGCGCTTGTAAGGTTACCGAGCTGTGAGCCACGGTCACCGAAGATATAAAGCAGGTTGCCGTCTCTGTCATATGTGTAAATCTTTGAACGCTTTTGGTCGATTATTGACCATACGCCGTTTGGTCCGCTGGCAATATCCGCAATTTCAGACGGTCCCTTTGGAGCAGTTGCGTTTGAGCCTGTTAAAAGCTTTGTGGAGTCAATTGCAACCTCGCCTGACGGTGAGAAGAAGCCATTACGCTTCATAATGTCTGCGCCGTTAGCATTTAAAAGTCTAACAGGTGAGCCATCGGTTTCCTTTGTTGTAAGCTGAGTCTCCTGCTTTTTCAAGTCCTCCTCAGAGGAATACATAATTGTTGCATATACGAATTCGCCTGTGGTTTGGTCAAGGTCAAGTGTGTTATAAACGGTTGGAATGAAAATTAATTCATCGCCTGCCGCCTTACTGAACATTTGAATGAGCGCTTCCATTGCGCTGATTGATACCTTTGGCGCGCCAATGAAGTTGATAAATTCGCCCTGCGCTGTCATAACGATAACGCCTTGTGTTGTATCGCTTGATGCTACATAAATTCTACCGTATTTATCTACTACACAGCTTACAGGAGAATAACGCTCCTTTTCGCCAAAAAGCTCTGATTCAGGCTTTGAAATTTCTCTTATAAATGAACCGTCCTCTAAATCAAATACTACAAGTCTTGCATTTCTTGTATCACAAACATAAAGTCCCTTGAAGTCGCCTTCATCTACAACGAATGTGCTGTTTGGGCTTAAGAATGTATCATCAATACCGTGTTGGTTAACA
>JAFQAM010000121.1 GCA_017416885.1 Clostridia bacterium
ACCTAACAAGATTAGCAAGCTAGGTAGAATCAAGAGCAAATTCATAAAAATGAAAATGTAGAGGTGCGTGAAAACGGCCATAAATACGCGCTCTCTGACATAAATAAGGGCGAAAGCATCATAAAATACGGTTTCCCTATCGGTCACGCAACCGAAAATATCAAAAAAGGCGACCATGTGCATACCCACAATGTGAAAACTAATTTAAGCGGAAATCTTGAATATACATATTCCTATAAGGACTATGGCTTAACCAAAATTGATACCGATTTAACATTTGATGGCTACATTCGTGAAAATGGCGATGTGGGCATAAGAAACGATGTCTGGATTGTAAATACCGTAGGATGTGTCAATAAAGTAGCTGAAAAGCTATCAAGGCTGACAGGCGCAAAGTCATTTCCCCATCCCTTCGGATGCTCTCAGCTTGGAGATGACCAAGATGTTACGCAAAAAATCCTTTGCGGTATGATTAAGCATCCTAACGCGGGCGGAGTTTTAGTTCTCGGCTTAGGCTGTGAAAATAACAATATCGGAGAGATGAAGAAGGCTTTAGGCGACTATAATCCAAATCGCGTAAAATTTCTTAACTGTCAGGATTCAAAAGACGAAATAGCCGACGGAGTATCGCTAATTAATGAATTGAAGAGATATGCGGACACCTTCAAAAAGCAAAAAATCAGCATATCCCGATTGCGCCTTGGCTTAAAGTGCGGCGGAAGCGACGGTTATAGCGGTATTACCGCAAATCCCTTGGTAGGCAGCCTATGCGATAAGCTTGTTTCCTACGGTGGAAGCTGTGTTCTTACCGAGGTTCCCGAAATGTTCGGAGCCGAGCATTTGCTTATGGAAAGATGCGTAAGCCGTGAAATCTTTGATAAAACAGTCAGCCTTATAAATAATTTTAAGGACTATTTTACAAGACACAATCAAGTGATTTACGAAAATCCGTCACCGGGAAATAAGGCGGGCGGTATTACCACTCTTGAGGAAAAATCCTTGGGATGTGTGCAAAAGGGCGGTCTTTCCCCCGTTGTCGATGTGCTTGACTATGGCGACACATTAACTAAAAACGGTATTTCACTTTTAAACGGCCCCGGCAACGATATTGTAGCGGTTACTAACTTAATGGCTTGCGGCGCGCATATGATTTTATTTACCACAGGCAGAGGCACTCCCCTTGGCGCTCCTGTACCAACGGTAAAAATCGCAACTAACAAAAGCCTTGCCGCCAAAAAATCAAATTGGATTGATTTTGATGCATCACCAATTTTAGAAGGCGAAAAAATGGAGCAAATCACAAGCCGACTTTTAGATTATGTAACAGAGGTTGCATCAGGCAAAAAAACTAAAAATGAAGAAAACGGATTTGAAGAAATCTCAATTTTTAAGGACGGAGTAACATTATAAAATGAGCTATATTAAAGATAATTTTCTATTAACAAACAAAACAGCAGAAAAGCTATATTTTGACTATGCAAAGGATATGCAGATATTTGACTATCACTGTCATTTGTCCGAATATCAGATTTTAGAAAACAAGCAATTCAACGATATTTTTGAAATTTGGTTAGCGGGCGACCACTATAAATGGCGTCTTATGCGTAATTACGGCATTGACGAGAAATTTATTACAGGCAACGCATCAAACAAGGAAAAATTCATAACCTACTGTACAGCTTTAGGCACAGCATTCGGCAACCCTCTTTACCACTGGTCACAGGTAGAATTAAAAGAATACTTTAATTGCGACCTTGAAATCAATGAGGAAAACGCAGAAGCAATCTGGAATCAATGCAACGAATATATCGCTGAAAATGTAGTAACTCCAAAATCACTTATTGAAGGCTCAAATGTATCTTATGTGTTCACCACAAACGAGGTGTTTGACAATCTTGAGGTATTCAAGGAAATAGCTAAAAAGGACTACAAGTTTAAGGTTATCCCCGCATTCCGCGCTGATAAAATAATGAATATTGAAGCAACGCGCTACCTTGAATTTTTAGGTATGCTTGAAAAAGTAACTCATAAAATCAATTGTATTGACGACCTTGAAAAAGCGCTTGAATTAAGACTTAAAGCATTTTTAGAGGTTGGCGCAAGAGCAAGCGATATTGCAGTTGAATATGTATGCGCAGTACCAACCAAGGAAGAAGCAGACAATGTATTAAAGAGCGTGCTTGCAGGCAATAAGCCAAGCGTAGATGAGGTCGATGTTTTTAAGGGCTACCTCACATATTTCCTTATGAAAATGTACGCAAGCTACAATATTGCAACAGAGCTTCATATAGGAGCTATGCGTAATAACAACGCAAAAATGATGGAAAAATTAGGACTTGACACAGGCTTTGACTCAATTTCCGATACAAACAGCATAACAAAACTGTCCCGTTTAATGGATAAATTAAATAGCGAAAACTCACTTCCGAAGATGATTATATTTAACTTAAATCCAAAAATGAACGCGGAAATTATGACGATTATGGGCTGCTTCCAATCAAGCGAGGCGAAAGGTAAAATCCAATACGGACCGGCTTGGTGGTTCTTGGATAACAAAATTGGTATGGAAAAGCACCTTGAGGACTTAACAGCCACAGGACATATCGGCGCATTCGTCGGTATGCTCACCGATAGCCGTTCACTCCTGTCCTATCCCCGCCACCATTATTTCCGCCGTATCCTCTGTAACTACCTCGGCACACTTATCGAAAACGGCGAGATGACCTCAAATCTTGACTTAGTAGGCAAGGTGGTAAAGGACATTTGCTACAACAACGCAATTAAATACTTTAATGTATAAAATATGGCAGAGGAGCACCTCTGCCTATTTTTATAGCCTTCGCCTGTGGGAGAAGGGGGACCGCTAAAGCGGTGGATGAGGAGTGTAGATAAAGCACAGAAATATAGTTGGCTTCCTATTTTTGTTCACACTTAATCTATTGACAACTCATATAAAAATTGCTATACTTATAATATAAAATTAAAAGAGGTATTTTATGATTACAGTTAAATCATTTTATGCATTAAGACCAACCAAGGAGCTTTGCTCAAAATGCGCAGCGCTGCCTTACGATGTTATGTCAAGCCGTGAGGCAAGAGAAATGGTTAAGGACAATCCATATTCATTTTTGCGTATTGACAGAGCAGAGGTAAATTTGGATTCAGGCGTAGATATATATAGCGAGCAGGTTTATAATACTGCAAGAGATACTTTAAAGCAATTTGAAAAGGACGGAATTTACATAAACGATAGCGAAAAAAGATACTACTTTTACCGCCAGATTATGAACGGCCATGCTCAAACAGGAATTGTAGGCTGCGCTTCCATTGATGACTATTTGGAAAACAGAATAAAGAAGCACGAGTTTACAAGAGAGGATAAGGAAATCGACAGAATAAAACATGTTGATACCGTATCCGCCCACACAGGTCCTATCTTTTTAACCTATAAGGATAGCTGTGCCCTTGATAATTTGATTATTTCTCAAACGGAAAAAGAACCGCTTTACGACTTCGTTAGCGAAGACGGAGTTCGACATACAGTGTGGACCACGGACAATGCATTCATTGATAGCCAAATTGAGGAAGCATTTAAAGACCTTGACGCGCTCTATATTGCCGACGGACATCACCGTTGCGCATCTGCGGTTAAGGTAGGCGTAAAAAGAAGACAAGCAAATAAAAATCACACAGGCAACGAGGAATATAACTTCTTTTTATCTGTAATTTTTCCATCAAAATCACTTGCGATTTTAGATTATAATCGCCTTTTAAGAGACTTAAACGGATACTCCCCCGAGGATTTTCTAAAAATCGTTGAGGAAAAAATCGGCACAGTTACTAAATGTAAGGAAGACGGACCGTATAAGCCAACAAAGAAGCACGAAATCGGTCTTTATCTAAATAAGGAATGGTACTGCGTTGAATTTTACGATAGCATTTGCCAAGAGGAAAAAGCGGTTGACCGCCTTGACTGCGCAATTTTGCAAAAAAATCTTTTAAGCGGAATTTTAGGAATTGATGATCCGAGAACAGACAAAAGAATTGACTTTGCAGGCGGTATCCGCGGACTTTCCTACCTTGAGGAAAGATGCGAAAGAGATGCGGTTATGGCAATTTCAATGTATCCAACCTCACTTGATGATTTAATGGCGGTAGCCGATAACGGAGATGTAATGCCACCAAAATCCACTTGGTTTGAGCCAAAGCTGAGAAGCGGAATTTTAATTCACAAAATATAAGGAGATATCCGTAAATGGAAGAAAAATTTGAAGAAAAGGATTTTGAAATACAGGATTCCAATGCTACAAAAAAGCTGAAGGGACTTGGCTTGGATATGAACGAAAAAATTCATTCCGAGGAGGACGAAATTAAAAAGGGCAACCTTTGGGAAAATATTTGGTATCGCTATAAGTGGGCGATAATTATCGGTAGCATCCTTCTTATTATCGCAATTGTTTTAGTGGTACAAATTGCCACCAAAAAGGATGACGATATAAAAATCGTATATGCAGGTCCTACATATATTGCTGATGAAAGCACAAGAAATAGCTTGATAAATATATTTTCAACCATAGCTGATGACTATAACGGTGACGGAGAAACAATTATTAATATTACCTCAAATGTAATATTGAATTCAGTACAAATCACAACCCCGGATGAGGAGGGCAGAAAGCCAAACGCCACACAGGTAGGGCAAAACCAACAGCTTTTAAATACATTTAAGCAGCAAATGCAATCGGGAGACTTTACAATTTATCTTGTAGATAAAGGTCTTTACGAGGAAAGCTTAAAGGGCGTATTTGTAAATATCGACGAGGCGCTTGGAATGGATATCCCCGACGAAATCAAATA
>JAFQAM010000122.1 GCA_017416885.1 Clostridia bacterium
ACATCGTTTTTTGATGTAAAATCATACACAGAGTATGAAGAAATCGCATCA
Source organism: Clostridia bacterium (assembly GCA_017416885.1). Classification (GTDB taxonomy): domain Bacteria; phylum Bacillota; class Clostridia; order Oscillospirales; family CAG-272; genus RGIG2000. The sequence goes on from JAFQAM010000122.1 coordinate 52, forward strand.
ACAAGAGACGATGCGGCAGGCGAATCCTTTGATAAGGTGGGCAGAGTTATGGGGCTTCCCTATCCGGGCGGTCACGCAATGGACATTTTAGCCACACAGGGTGACGGATTTTCAATAAAATTCCCTTCTCCTGCAATCAACGGAGAGACTCTTGACTTTTCATTCAGCGGTCTGAAAACCGCGGTTATTAATTATCTGAATACTAAAAGCCAAAAGGGAGAGGAAATTAACAAGGCTGATGTTGCCGCTTCCTTTACGCATACTGTTGTTGATGCTATTAAAAGCAAGGTTGAGTTAGCATTTAAGAAAACAGGCTACAAGTGTATCGTTTTAGCAGGCGGTGTCAGCGCAAATACCCATATAAGAAAAGGTATTGAAGAGGTATGCAAAAAATACAAGGCGAAATTCTATGCGCCTGAAATATCATTATGCGGAGATAACGCCGCTATGATTGGCGCGCAGGGATATTATGAGCTTTTAAGCGGAAATATAGCAGACGAAGGATTGAATGCTTTTCCGAGCTAAAGCGATATTTTTATAATTTATCTGCTTCGCAGTCGATATATTTTCGCTATGCGAAAATTCGATATTTGATGTTGGCAATCGATATAATTGGCTACGCAAATTTCGATATATTTACGCAAGCGTAAATGAGAAAGAGGACAAATATGAAATTAGAAATAAAATACTCAGGAAGCATACTAAATCTGCCGTCCCGTGTGGCTGATTTAGCGCCCACTGTAAGTAAAGAGGACTTACAGGTTATTATTTCGCTTTTTGGTTATATGGAATACTTTAATAATTTTGAAAGCGCTATTCCGCAGATTGCCGAAAAGCTGACAATAAGCTGTGAGGATGTAAGAGCCTCATTGCAATTCTGGGCGAAGGCGGGAGTTTTAAATATAGACGGGCTTAATGAATTTGAAAGCAAAATGATAACAGAGACAACACAAAACAGTGTTCCCTCTTATACAGGAAATCAAATTCAAGCATACATAGAAAAAAATAAGAAAATGGGCGAGCTTTTTGAGGAGTGTCAAAGTGTTCTTGGCAAGGTTTTCAACAAGCACGACTATGATAATGTTATTTATTTAAAGGAAAATTACAAGTTCAGCAGCGCGTATATTCTTTTGCTTCTTGCCCACTGTGTTGATATCGGTAAATCAAATTGGGCATATGTGAGAAAGCTTGCAAGTGAATTTTACGATAACGGAATTTCTACATATAATAAATTAGAAAAGCATTTTGCCGACAGAAAGAACGAAAAAACCCTTGAATATAAAATCAGAAAGCTTTTCGGTATAGGCGAAAGAGAGTTTATTAAAACCGAAAAAGCTGTTTTTGAAAAGTGGATTAAGGCGGGGATTGATTTTGAAATCATTGAGCTTGCTTATGAAATTACCATAGAAAAGACACAAAAGGCATCACCAAGATATGCTGACAAGATAATTGACAATTGGATATCTAACGGAATAAAAACAGCTGAGGAAGCAAGAAATGCGCAATCGCAATACAAGGCTAAGCAAAAGGCCGAAACCTTTGACGCTGATGACTTTTTTGAGGCGGCGCTTAAGCGCTCATACAGTGATACGGAGGACGATGATTAATGGGCTATTCTAAAAAGAATGTAAACTCGGTATATGAGGACTTCGAAAGAATTCGCGATGAAAATAAAGCTCAGGCAGAAAGCAGGCTTTTTGAGGTGTACGCAAAATGCCCTGAAATAAAAGCTATTGACAAGGAGCTTTCCCGCGTAGGTCTTGATATTTTCGGCGCTACTATGATGGGCAAGGAGGGTCTTGAAAAAAGACTTAATGAGCTTCAGGAAAAGAATGAGCTTTTACAGCAAAGAAGAATAGAGCTTCTTCGCGATATGGGATATGACGCTGACTACACGGATATAAAATACAACTGTCCATTATGTATGGATACAGGCTATCAAGGCGCAAAAATGTGTCAATGCTTAAAAACCGCACTTACCTTAAAGGGATATGAAAGCTCAGGCATATTAAATTTACTAAAATCACAGAGCTTTGAAAGCTTCTCTATTGATGTTTATCCACAGGAATGTCAAAGTATAATGCAGAAAAACTACAAAAAGCTACATAAATTTGCAGAGAATTTTGAGACTAACAAGGAGTTTTTCTTGCTTGCAGGTGGCACAGGCTTAGGTAAAACACATCTTTCCACCTCTGTGGCGAAGGTGCTTATTGAAAAGGGCTACGATGTAGTTTATGAAATTGCGCAAAATATCTTTTCCGATTTTGATACCGACAGATTTAGAGACAGATATAGCGACAGTGAGCTGCTCTCGGAAAAATACCTTGATTGCGACCTTCTTATTATTGATGATTTAGGCACTGAAATTGTAACAAATTATACAGTTTCCTACCTATATAATATAATCAATACAAGAATTAACAAAAAGCTTCCTATCATTATCAGCACAAATCTAAGCGCTAAGGAAATCAAAGCAATGTACCACGAAAGAATTACAAGCCGTCTTTTCGGTGAGTTTACTGTCATTAAATTTGAGGGCTGTGATATACGAAAAAAGAAAATAAGCGGATAAAAAAACAGAAAAAGAGAGAGCTTTTCGGCTATAAGCCGATTGGCTCTCTCTTCTGTCATTTTAAGAATCTGCTATTATAAAATTTTCACAGCTCATTCATAGTAAATCTTTATTTCATCATTGCTTAGAAATTCATAATTCAAATCAATGTATCCATCATATCTTGCTGTGCAAAGGATGTTATTATCACTGTCTATTATATATCCTACAAGTCTTATTTCAAATGAGTTATTTTTTGTATCAAAAACATCCTTAGGTATTGTTATTTTTTCACTGCCGTTATAATTTGTGCTATAATTCATACCTTTTTTACGACGGATTTTGTCAGATGTATATCCATATTTTTCAGCTGATGCTTCTTCTTCACTTATTTCCTTGATATAATACCAGCCGTCTATATTTCTGTAGTCATCTATATCCTCTGCTGATAAAAAATTAGCTGATTCCGCCCGGCGCGCATAAATAACAAAAACAAGGTTCAAATGTTTAGCCCCTAAGCCGTGCTGACCTTTAAGGCTTTCATTATTATTTATATCATATAAGCCACAGTAAAAATCAAATGTAACATTGTCCGTTGTAAATTTATCAGTATCGGCTTTTATGCCTATCATAGGCGCAAAGCCTGAATATATACTGAAAAATGTCCCTGCCTGATATGTTTTCTTTCCGCATCCCGTCAAGCTGAAAATCAGACATAGAATAATAGCTGTTAAGACAAGAATATATCTCTTTCTCATATCGGTTCCTCTCTTTCTGTCTTTATAAGGGGCTTATATCCGACCGTTCAAATGCGATTCTCACACTTTTGTCAAAGTGTAAATTCTTCGATAGCCCCCGTTGAAGCGCCGCTTGTTATTGCATGTTTATTTTATGTTGCTTCTCTGCTTAGCCTTTCTTGAATCTACTGTCGTCTTACTCATAAATATTAAATTTATAGTGAATCTTTATTTCATCCTTGCTTAGAAATTCATATTTTAATGTAATGCTTGCTACATCATCTGATATTATATATGCATTGTTTTCTTGGTCCTTCATAAATACCATCAATCTTATTTCAAATCTGTCATTTTGTGAAAAAAATACAGTTTCAGGTATTGTTATACTTTCAATGCTATTATAAATAACACCGTCTTCCGGGTACGAGGTATATTCGTATTTTTCACTGAATGCTTCTTTTTCGCTTATTTCTTTGATTAAATAGTAACCGCTTATATTTTTATAGTCATCTACTGTACCAAACGGTTCATTAGCTCCTTGCTTACGAGCATATATCGCAAAAACAAGCTCGTAATCTCCCCAAGCATTATATTGACTTCTGGGATTTGATTTCTTTCCGGAATTATATATGTCTGCATTATATATGCCGCAGTATAAATCAAAGGTGACATTATCCTTTGCGAATGTATCGGTATCGGCTTTTATCCCTATTCTTGGACCTTCTCTAAATAAATTTCTGTGGGAAAATTCTCCTGCCTGATAGGTTTTCTTTCCGCATCCCGTTAAGCTAAAAATCAGGCATAGAATAATCGCTACGATGACAAGAATATATTTCTTTTTCATATCGGTTCCTCTCTTTCTTGGATTTTTGCTATTAATTCAATATAATTCATTGGACTCACCTCTTAAAAATAAAAATAGCACGCAAGAATATCAGTACATTGTATGCACTCTTACGCACGATTTATAAATGTTTTTTAGTCTTTTCTCCAAGTGTACTTCACAAATCAATGAGCGTTAGTACATTTCAGGCTTTGATTTCTAATTTTATTGTAGCATAGCAATACGCATATGTCAATACATATTTGCGCTTACATATTTTTTACAAAAATTTTATAAAAAACTATTGACAAAGCGCTATTTATATGTTATAATCTCTACGCTAATCCAAAGACAGTAGGTCACAGTAATTGCGAAGGCTCCCTACCGAGGAAAAGATTTATATATTTTTAATATGATAATTAATCTTTTTTCGGTACGGTATAATTACGCTGTTACGAGAAAAGATTTTTCTTTTTGTCTATACTGTCGGAAATATAATAGGAGGATATACTATGCCAAGTAATTCAATTCTTGAACAAAAGAAGGCTGTCGTTGCAGACTTAGTTGAAAAGATTAAGAGAGCGCAAAGCGGTGTTCTTGTTCAATACCAAGGTATCACTGTTGACAATGATACAAAAATGCGTGCTGCTTTCCGTAAAGCAGGTATCGACTATATGGTAATTAAAAATACTCTTATCGGTCGTGCTTGTGATGAGGTTGGCTATGGTGCAATTAAGGACCAATTAAACGGTATGAGCGCTCTTGCTCTTTCATATGATGATCCTGTTGCTCCTGCTAAGATCGCTAAGGAATACGCAGACAAGGTTGCAACATTTGAAATCAAGGGTGGCTTCGTTGACAATGCAGTTTGTGACGCAGCTACAGTAAATGCACTTGCTGAAATCCCATCAAAGGAAATTCTTCTTGCAAGATTCTTGGGAAGCATTCAAGGTCCTATTTCAGGCTTTGCTCGTGCAATCCAAGCAGTTATCGATTCAAAGGGCGAGGCTGCTGCAGAATAAGGCTTGCATTTGCCTGAAAAATGCGGAAAATAATTTAATTAATTTTTATTTAAAATACGGAGGATTTAAATCATGGCTAACGAAAAGATTACAAATATCGTAGAAGAAATCAAAACATTAACTATTCTTGAACTTGCTGACCTTGTAAAGGCAGTTGAAGAGGAATTCGGCGTATCTGCTGCTCCTGTTGCAGTTGCTGGTGCTGCTGTTGCTGCTGCTCCTGTTGAAGAGAAGACAGAGTTTGATGTAGTACTTAAGGCTGCTGGCGCAAGCAAGCTCAATGTTATCAAGGTTGTTCGTGAGCTTACAGGTCTTGGACTTAAGGAAGCTAAGGAACTCGTTGAGAGCGCTCCAAAGACAATCAAGGAAGCAGTTTCTAAGGAAACAGCTGAAGACATCGCTAAGCAGCTTAAGGATGCTGGCGCTGAAGTTGAAGTTAAATAATTTAACTTGGCATATTAGCAATAAAAAGACAGTCCACATGGACTGTTTTTTTATTGCTAATCATTCCGTAGGAATGTATATCATCAAGGCGAAGCCTTGTATATCATCACATCATAGATGTGTATATCATCAACCGTAGGTTGTATGTTTGCAGTGTTCAATTTCAAAAGAAAATGAGGCGGCTATTTGCCACCTCACTTTTTTATTTATTAAGTCTATTCTTCTGAGCTATAATTCTTTCGCAGATATTTGAGATTTTGCAAGTACCGAATGAAGCCACAACGCTTTTGATGGTATCGTTTAATGGCTCGTACCAGCGTTTTTCGATGTTATCAATGCCAACGGCAGCTCCTACAATGCTTCCTACTGTGCCTGCGTTACAGTCGGTGTCAAGACCGCACATTGTGGCAATTGTAATGCTCTTTGTGTAATCAAGCTCGCCTGCGATAATGCCAAGGGCAACGACTGCCATATTGTTAATTGTGCCCTCGCATGGTATCTCCTTATATTTCTCAAGTAACGCGTCTGCGGTTTTGTCCCTATTCTTTGTCTCATTATATGTATCGCGAACAAATGTAATTGCTTCGTATAAGCGTGATTTTTTAGGAATACAGGCAAGACCTGTGTCGATAATTTTATCTACTGTTGGATTTTTGGATAGCGCTGCACTTATTGCACCTGCGACAAACATACCGCCGTAAATGCCGTTTTTGGTTAAGCTAAATGATGTATCTCTATGTGAATATTTTGCGGCATTTTTGTAGTCACTTGGGAAAACATAGCCGTAAATATCGGTTCTGATTTGACCGTCTATGCATTCTCTCCAAGGATTTAATGTATATGGGATTTTGTCAACAGGTACTGTGCCACCAACTAAGTGATAGTAAGCCACACGGGATGCACACCAGCACCATAGATATGGAATGTTATTCGCCCAGCTCCAACCTACATTTTCCTTTGTAAAGTCTGTGCCGTAGGTTTCTAAAAGAAGCAAGCCTAAAAGTGTGTAGTGAATATCATCATCAGATTGCGCAAACTCAACATGTCCCTTTGCACTGTATATGCAATCCTCTCTTAATCTAAAATTAAGCTTTTCGGAATATTCGGGCACAAAATCATTTAATGGATATGCGTCTACGCTTTCAAGATATTCCTTGATGAACTTTTTAGTAAGTCCCATTTCAAGTGGCTTACCTAAGATAACCGATGCACATCTACCATAAAATGCACCGTAAATTCTCTTTTTGTATTCCTCATCGGTAAGTGGCTCAAGGGTGGGGGCTTCTTGGGCTTCTCTCATAATTTCGTCAAAATCGTTTGGCTCATAATATGGATAATCATCTCTTAAAGGTGTATCCATAATTTTAATTAAATTTTCATATGGCTTTTGCCAAAATCCGTCATCCTGTGGCTGATTTTCCATATTTTCGAGGGATGGCATATAGCTGTTTGATGTAACATCGTTGTTTACATATTTGTCAACATCGTAGCCCTCCCATTTCATTGTTCTAAACTCTTCAAAATATAATTTTTTGTAATCTCCGTAGCCGGGCATTGTTATGCACTCCTTTGTTTATTTTTTGTGTTTTTGTTTGAAAACTCTTGCGGAGTGATTCCATACAATCAAAGATTGATGACATACAACCTATCGGTTGATTACATACGAGCTAAAATGCGATTCCATACAATTTGCAAGCAAATTGATTTTAGTTAGACCAACGACACTATTTTAAATCACAACGAAGTTGTGTATGGAATCAACACAGAGTGTTGAATGGAATCCGCAAAATGCGGTATGGAATCACGAAGTGTATGGAATCGACAAAGGTGATACACCTTTGGTGTATTAATGTTTCTCTATTAAATAGAGAAACATTTCTGCTGCGTGCCAAGAATGTGGTGCGGCGCATTTGTGCTTTGCGTATTCCTCGCTAAGTGGGGCGATGTTTTCGTAAATTGCTTCTGAGGCTTCGATTTCCCAGCTCATTGGATATTTGATTTCAAGCAGTTTTTCGTCGATTTCGTCGATGTTAAAGTGATAGCGCGCCCAAGATAGGTATGGATATTTTGAATCATATTCATTTTCAAATGGGATTTCTGTTTCAATATCCTTTTTATCCATCCAGAACATTCTTGCATATGAGTCAAACTCCTGGGGGATTTTTATCAAGGATGTGTCGATATTTAGTCTTTCGTATGCTAATTTCAGCCACAGAGTAGCATATATTTCGTGGTGGCTATAATCGGTAAGTCCTGTTAAAAGACCGTTTTCCATGATGCGACTTGCTTCCTTTTCTATTTCGCTTATAATAGGATAGCTTTTATCCACAAAATATGAAAGCACGAATGCAAGCTGACCTAAGTTATCAGGCTCACAGTTGCCCTTGTTGTTTCTGTCGTAAAGGTCGGTTATACTTAGCGCCCAATTACGCATTAAATGTAGATTTTTTGTTTTTTCAAGGCACATTGCCATCATAGCGCCATCACGATACCATGGCTTCTTATATACATAAATATTAGGAACGGGATTATCGCCCAAGAAGCTTACTAAAATTTCGTGATGTAAAATTCTTAACTGCGCGGGATATTTATAGTCCTCAAAATCGGGAAGGTTAATATAGTCTCCGCCTGTCAGACACTTACTTGAATTTAGTTCCCCATCTGTAATATCATCAAGATATACACCGTAGCTATTTTCGTAAAGGCGGTATATTTTGCCAATTCTTGTCCAAATAATAATCGTATATCTATCAAAAGCAAACTGTTCAGTGATTATATCTAATTTTAATATAATCTCGTTTGTGTCAAACCTTATTAGCTCTCCGCCCTCTTTATATATGAGCTTTTCACGGTTGCCCATACCGAATATAAAAAACTGTTTTTCAGGCTTAATCATATTTTCACCTCGCTTATTTTACTATTTACATTTTACCACATTTAGAAAATTTGTCAACAAAAAAAGCGACACAAGGTCGCTTTTTTATTGTTATAAATTATTCCTCTTCCTTCTTTTGCTCATTGATTACATCTTGTAATGTAACCGTTGAAGGAAGCTCGGTCATTTCGCCTTGCATATATGAAATGCTTTCGCCGTCATATACAAACGCACACATTACAAGCGCAAGCTCATTTTGCTCAGCGCTAAAGCCTGAGAGAATAAAGTCAAAGGATGCGTAGTCTCCTGTGATACCCGCTACTACTGTATTCTCTGCGCCCTTAACTACACCGTTATCTACTGAAAGAATATTTTCTGTCTTAGTTGATGCAACTGCACCGAATGAAAGCGGTGTATTTACTGTGTTATAGTCCTTGAGCGCGCTTTGGTTAATGGAATAGCCAACGCAAATTGCGCCTCCCTCTTCCTTTATGGAATAGCCGCTGAATGAGAATATTGCTTCAATTTCCTCTGTCTTTTCAAGCTGGCAGCTACATACTGTTGTTTTAATTCCTGCTTTTAGGAAGCCGTTTTCATATTCAACGCTTAATATTGTAGCATAGCTATGTCCGTCCTTAACAGGGTTTGTGCCTTCCTTGATTTCTTGCTTTTTGTCATCACACTTTGAGCACATATAATTACCAACTGAGTTCATTGGGCAATATGTGTTATCATAATCAACAAGAGTGTAATTGTGTGTTGTTTCACCTACTGTTACATTGCCATCTGCTGTTACAAGGTTGGCTACAATGCCACAGGTACCGTAATGCGTTACTGTGCCTGATACTATTTTAATTTCGTTTGTTTGTGAAAAATCTGTATTGGAAGTTAGTCCGTTATGATAGAAAGCAATATTACTTCCCATATCCTTGAAAGCATCGCTTGATGTCATTTCAATATCAGGGCTTAAGAATACTATTGTCTGTACATTCTTTGAACCGTTCCAAGGAGATCCTGAAATTTTTGATACATTATTTCCGAGAATAATTGTATCAAAATTATTTCCACGAGCTGCCCAGGTATCAAGCGTAAAACTATAACCGTCTGCTACGTTCAAATAGAACGTACCTTTGATATTGCAGTTTCTAAAGCAACTTGAATCGGTGGTATTACCAAAATCATTTTGCTTAAGTTCTTTTGGCCAAACAATTTCGTCAGCAGAACCAAGATTAGAACTTCCAAATGCTCTTGAACCGATATAGGTTACATTTGAAAGGTCAACAAATTTATTGCCATTCATATCGTACCACTGTGTTCTGGTGTTACCTGAATCGTATTTTGATGCAAAAATAAACGCTGAGCCATCAATTCGAGTTACATCCGACATATTTACTCGCATTTCGCTAAGAGCAGTACATCCTGTAAACGCTGATCCTCCGATAGCTGTTGGGTTTGCTAATGTTACCTTTGTTAATGCTGTATTATGTCCACAGAACCAACTTGGAATATCAACCTTTGCATCAATTCTAATTTCCTTAAGAGTTGAAAATCTGAAGATTTGTGTCGATAGTGAAGTGCAGCTTGAACCGATTGTCACCTTTTCGATATTGGCGTTATTAAATGCGCCTGCACCGATTGAAACAATATTCGATAAATTAACTTCTTTAATCTGAACCTCGTTATCTGTTCCATAGGATTCAGAGGTATAAAGCCAAAACTCTTGACCTTCAACAGGATTCATATCATCCTTGGTAGCAAGAGTTACGGCTCTTGATCCAATTTCAGTTACATTAGAAAAGTCAACATAAAGTTTTTTTAGACTTGTAGCACCTTGAACCATGCCGTTTGGTATTCTTGCAAGCTTTGGCATAATTGCAAGTGTTTTAATTGTGGTGTTGTACTCAAAGGCATAATTGTCAATAGCGGTTACAGTGTATTCGGTTCCGTTGTAATTTACTTTTTCCGGAATTACTACCACCTCAAGCTTACATCCTTCTTTACAATTATCCTTTGCCACAGTTGCGGTTTGTTGTTCTTGGTTAAAATTATAATAAACTCCATCAACCGCAGTAGCAGCGCTTACAGAAATTGCAAATAAACAGATCGTTAAAGCAATTAACGCAAGCGTTAGAAAAATTCTCTTTTTCATTTCGTTTCTCCTTATAACATATTATTGCTATTATAGTATAGCATAAATGGTACATTTTGTCAAGAAAAAACGCCCACTGATGTGGGCGGTGTGCAGCTAACGATTATTTGCAGGAAATAGCTAAATTACCTCGCTCCGCTCGGTAGCTAAATTAATACTCGCTTCGCTTGTATTAGCTAAATTTTACTTCGTAAAGCTAAATTAAATTTGCTTCTTATAGCTCGGCTTGCCGAATTTAGCTTGCGTTACGCAAATTTAGCTGATTTCATTGCATTTGCAATGAAATCGCGCACCAGCCGTTTTCGTGGATTTCGTTTATAATTTCAAGGTTGTTTTCCTTGATTGATTTATAAACATCCTCGCACCTTTCATCGATGATGCCTGATACCACAAGCACGGTGTCCTTATGCATAAAGCTATGTATATCGGGTAACATTCTGATAATTATATCTGCTACGATATTAGCGGTGATTACATCGTATTTCAGTGGCTTAACTCCCTTAAGCAGGTCTGCAACATCACATTCAATATTTGTGCAATCGTTGTCCTTTACATTCTCTTTTGCTACCTTTACAGCCACAGGGTCAATATCATATGCGTAGCATTCCTTTGCGCCAAGCTTTGATGCGCAAATTGCCAAGATACCGCTGCCGCATCCCACATCAAGCATTTTTGAGGTAGGTGTTACATATTTTTCAAGCAGAGTCGCGCAGAGTCTTGTTGTTTCGTGAGTACCTGTGCCGAATGCCATACCAGGGTCCATTTTTACAATAACCTGGTGAGGCTTTGCATCGTATTTTTCCCACATTGGTACAACAACAAGCTTTTCGCCAATGTTAATTGGCTTATAGTATTGCTTCCAGGAGTCCGCCCAATCCTCCTCGCACAGAGAAATAAGCTCCACGGTGTGTTCGATTTTTAATGCGTCAAGCTTTTCCTTAATGAAAAGCGTATAGTCCTCGCTTGGCTTGTCTGCGCTTACATACACAGATACGCTTGCGTGCTCTCTGTCAGCATTCAAAACGCTTTCGTCAATTAAATCTCCATATACGCCGTCAAGTATTCTGTCCTCAATGTCGGAATAGTCCTCAATCTGAAGTCCGTTTGATATCATACTCATAACTGCGCACACAGGGTCAAGCATTTCGCTTTTTACTGTTACTTTTATTTGTAGCCAGTTCATTTTATCGCTCCTTTGTTTTCGTTGTAAAACAACTTCACTGCACGAAGTGCGCATCCCTACTTGTAACTTCACTGAACGAAGTTCAACTTCACAAAGTTTGCTTTACTTCACGCTTATAAAAGTGAAGTTTTTTCAAAGTGAAGTTCACATAGTGAGTGAAGTTTTACTACGTAAAGGGTGATGCCGACGCAGTGAATTTGCACACAAGCGTGCACTGAGCAGACTACCGTCTGCTATTTTTTGAATTTACTAAAAAAGCTTGATTTTTTAGTAAAATTCTTTTCGCCACATTTTTCGCCGAAGGAGCGAAGGATTTTCTTTTGCTCCTCGGATAGATTTTTAGGTGTTTCCACAACGGCAGTTACATAAAGGTTGCCCTTTGATTTAGAGTTTACGGCGTTTATGCCCTTGCCCCTTATTGTAAATGTTGTGCCTGTTTGTGTGCCCTCGGGAATATTATATTCCATTGAGCCCTCAAGAGTTGGGATTTTGATTGTTGCGCCAAGCGCCGCTTCTGCAAATGTCAGTGGCACATCGCAATAAATATCCATTCCTTCTCTTTCAAAAATTGCGTGCGGACGAACATTGACCTGAATAATAAGATCGCCTGCATATCCGCCGTTTCTGCCCTCGTTGCCTTGACCGCGGAGCGCAATTCTTTGTCCTTCATCAATTCCTGCGGGGATTGATACCTCAAGGGTTTTATTAACCTTTACATAGCCCTTGCCACGGCAATTGCTACATGGATTTTTAATAATTTTTCCGCTTCCGTTACAGCCCGGGCACGCTCTTGTGGATTGCATCATACCGAATGCGGTTCTTTGCTGAACACGAACTTGACCTGAGCCGCCGCACTGCGAACAGGTTTCCGCCTTGGTGCCCTTTTCTGCTCCTGAGCCGCCGCAATCGTCACATTTTTGTACTCGTCCGAATTTCACTTCCTTTTTGCAGCCGAAAACCGCTTCCTCAAAGGAAAGTATAACTCTTACGCCAATATCGTCGCCCTGTACAGGCGCATTGGCTCTGCTTTGGCTTCTTCCGCCTCCGCCAAAAAATGAGGAGAAAATATCTCCCATATCAAAGCCGTCAAATCCGCCAAAGCCACCGAAGCCGCTGCCCCCACCGTAGCCTGCTGATGCATCAAATGCGCTATGGCCGAATTGGTCATACTTGGCTTTTTTCTCCTCATCGGATAAAACGCCGTATGCTTCGTTGACTTCCTTGAATTTTTGCTCTGCTTCTTTATTGTCCGGGTTTCTGTCCGGATGGTATTGCATCGCAAGCTTTCTGTATGCTTTTTTAATTTCATCAGCGCTTGCAGATTTCGATACTCCTAAAACCTCATAGTAATCTCGTTTTTCTGACATAAATACCTCTCACAGCTAAATTACTTCGTAGCTAAATTATTTCGCTTCGCTTCATAGCTAAATTACTTCGTAGCTAAATTAAATTCGCATTATAGCTGGCGTAGCCAATTTAGCTCGCGTAGCGAATTTAGCTAAATAACCATCTCAAGCACTACCCAAACGGGTAGTGCTTAGAGT
>JAFQAM010000123.1 GCA_017416885.1 Clostridia bacterium
AATTGCAATGGCAGAAAAAATATCATCTGTTGCATATATGACAGGCGCATTTGATAAATATCCCGAAAATGAAATTCAAACAGCCGTTGAGGATTTACTCAATGCAGAATTTCACGATGTGCTTCCGGGTACATCTGTACAATGCGGTGAGGATGCAGGCATAAGATATCTAAATCACGGTATGCTTGAAGCAGAGAGAGCAAAAATCAAAGCATATTTCGCTTTATCTGCAAATCAAAAGGTAGCAGGCGAAGGAGAATATCCAATAGTTGTATTTAATCCTCAGCCTTACGAAACAACCGACAATGTGGAGTGCGAATTTACTCTTGCCGACCAAAACTGGAGCGAAACAATGTCCTCTCATATAACGGTTAAGGACGAAAACGGCGACACTATACCGTATCAGGTAATCAAAGAGGAAAGCAACCTGACTCTTGATTGGCGCAAGCGCATTATTTTTGAAGCCAAGCTTAAGCCTATGTCACTTAATCGCTTCAGCGTTTATATTGACTTTATTGAGAGCAAAAAGCTTGAAAGAAAAAAGGAATTTGTGTTTGAAAGCGCAAGAAAATATGTTGAAATTGATGAAAGCACAGGTCTTTTAAAATCCTATAAGCTTGACGGTGTTGAATATATTGGCGAGGGCTTTGGATTATGCAGCTTTGATGATAATAGCGATCCTTGGGGAATGGACAGAGAGCAGCTAAAAAGACTTGGCACAAACGAAAAACCGTTTATTTTATCCAAGGAGCCAAAGGGACCGTTTAAGACTCTTAAGTCCGTACAAGTGGTTGAAAATGGCGATATTTACCTTGGCATTGAAGCATTTTTTGAATGCGACTGCTCCAAAGCAAGAATACTTTATAAGATTTATAAAAACAGTGACGATATTGACATTGATGTCACTCTTTATATGGGGGATATTGATAAGATTATCAAGCTGAAAATACCGTTTGCATCAGACGGCACTCTTATCGGTCAAGCGCCATTCGGTACAGATAAGCTATTTATGGACGGCAGAGAAAATGTATCACATCGCTTTGTTGCATTAGATACAGGAAGCAAATGTATCGCTATGCTGAATAAAAGCGTTTACGGAAGCCATTTTGAAAACGGATGTCTATATATGTCACTATCCCGTGGCGTTACATATTGCGCGCATCCTATTGGACAAAGAGAGCTTATTCCAAGTGACAGATTTACAAAGAAAATCGACCAAGGGGAAAATAATTATTCATTCAGGCTTACTGTTACAGACAGAAGCAAGCTTGAAAGAAAAGCGCAGGAATTTATTAATCCGCCATATGCACTTAATATTTTCCCAATCCCGTCTGAAAATCAAAATAAACCGCTTGATGTATCAATAAAAGGCGATATTATATCAATGACAACCGCTAAAAAAGCATACGGAAGCGATGCTATAATATTTAGACTTTTAAATAATACAGATTTCCCCGTGGAAAGCGGTATTACGGTAAATGGCGAAGCGCTACCGCTAAGCTTTGGAAAATATGAGGTTAAAACGGTAGTTTACGAAAACGGAAAGCTTAGTGAAAGCTATGAGCTTTTAGTTTAGAAAGGAGAAATGAAAATGAAAAAATATATTGCATTATTTTTATTATTACTGTTTGCGCTTACATTAGTTAGCTGTGGCGAAAATAAAATTTCGGGAAAAGAGGCTAAGGAGCAGGTAAATACTCTTTTAGATTATGTAAAAGCAGAGAATTTTGAAAACGCGCAAGCACTTGTACATCCAAACAGACCTATTGATTTTAAATCTTATTTTGACGGAAAGGAAATTGAATACAATGTAGATTTCCAATCAGGCATTGAAATAAAAAGATACACAGGCTTTTCCTCAGCGCTTTACGATAGCGAGGTTGACGGCGGCAAATACGAGTTGGATATGGATATTTTAGTTAGCGGCAAGGAGTTAGAGCTTTCCGTGGAGCTTGTAAGAAATGACAGCGGCTACGGCATTTACGATATTGATATTGATGACTAACTAATTACACAAAATGCAATTTAAGAAAGGCAAAATTATGAAAAAGCTTTTAATTTTAATTTCATTAGTGGCTGTACTCTCCTTGATGTTTGCTTGTACTCCAAGCAACACCGACACAAGCAAGGACACAGTTTATGACACCTCAAATAATGATACATCTACTGATGGCTTGTTAGATAGCTCAACCGACACATCTATCGACACATCAGGGGATATTTCAACTGATACTGATACAAATATCGGTATTTTGGACCACACTCACAGCTATAGCGAGTGGGAAATTATCGCGCAACCAACCTGTACAGTTGCGGGAATTAAGACACGCATCTGTAAATGCGGACACAGTGAGGTTGATTCCGTTGAACCTACGGGACACACCTACAAGGAAACAGTTGTACCGCCAAGCAGTACAGACAAGGGCTATACTGAATATAAATGCGATTGTGGCGACACATATCGCGATAATTACACCGATACAGTCAGTTCAAGCGGCTTTTTATATTCAGTAAACGGTGACGGCGCAACATGTACAAT
>JAFQAM010000124.1 GCA_017416885.1 Clostridia bacterium
AGGCGCTCTTTCCTGAAGTGCTTCAGGCGCGTCCTCTTCTTCCTCGAAAAGCTTTTCCTCGATTGTAACAACAACCTCTTTTGTTGCCTTTGCGCCAAGCTCGTCAGCGATAAGGTATGCTGTATCGAAGTCAACAACCTCGTTTACAGTTGCCATTACGCCCATCATAAACAGACGCTTGATAACCTCGGCAGATGTTACCTTTAAGCGGGAAGCAAGCTCGCCAACTGTGATTTCGTCAGGCACTGTGATTGATAATTGAGTCTTTTTAGCCTTTTCAAAAGCCTCTCTCTTTTTCTTTTCAAGCGCTTGGCGCTCCTTATCCTTCTTGGAGTTGAAGGAGTCCTTGTTGTTTTGCTTCTTAAGCTTTTGCTTGTTGCTTCCACTGAATCCGTCATAATCAGATGTTAAGTGGTCAAGCTTGTCATCATATTTTGATAGGTCAACATGTGATGTTCTTGTATCAACAACTCTTGTCGCGCCTGTCTTTGTCTTAATCTCGCGAACTCCGTTGTCCTCCTGCGGCGGTTTCTTTTGCTTTGGAGTTACATTATACTTTGGCTCTCTTTCCTCTTTATCGAAAAATCCGCCCTTGTTAAAGCCGCCCTTATCGTTCTTAAAGCCATCCTTATTAAATGGCTTCTTTTCAAACTGTGGCTTTTCATCCTTATTAAAAGGCTTCTTATCGCCGTTAAATCCGTCCTTATTAAATTGCTTCTTTTCAAACTGAGGCTTTTCGTCCTTGTTGAATTGCTTCTTGTCACCGTTAAAGCCGTCTTTGTTAAACGGTTTCTTTTCAAGCTGTGGCTTTTCATCCTTATTAACAGGCTTCTTCTCAAATTGAGGCTTTTCGTCCTTGTTGAATGGCTTTTTCTCAAATTGAGGCTTTTCCTCTTTTTTCGGTGCGTCGAGGACGCTGTCCCCTGCGGTCTGCTGCTTCTCTTCCTTCTTTGCCGGCTGCTGACTGCTAACGGCTGGTTGCTTCTCTTCTTTTTTCGGTGCGTCGAGGACGATGCCCCCTACAGTCTGCTGCTTTTCTTCCTTCTTCGCTGGCTGCTGGCTGCTAACGGCTGACTGCTTCTCTTCTTTTTTCGGTGCGTCGAGGACGCCGCCCCCTACGGTCTGCTGCTTCTCTTCCTTCTTCGCTGGCTGCTTTTTCGCCTTTTCTGAAGGAATAACCAATTCGCCGTCTAAATATTTATTTATGTTCTTTGTTGCTCTTTCCTTTGTTAAGGCATTAAGAACTGTTGAAATGTCGCTATCCTCAATTGTGGTAGCGTTTGACTTGATTTTTACGCCTGATCTTTCGATAAGCTCAAATGCGTCCTTTAAATCTAATCCTAAATCCTTTGCAAAATCCTTTATTTTAGCCATATTAATTACCTCGCTTTTCTTAGGATGTCCGAATTAATTTCGGATAAAATCAATAAGCTGCTTGGAAAAATTGTCGTCCGTCACACCTACAACGCAAACGCTTGTGTTCATTCCAACCATTTTGCCGATTTTCTCTGATGGAATATCAACCGTAATACACTCTGTATTATAAAATTTGCATTTGTCAGTTATTCGCTTTTTTGTGTTGTCGGATGCGTCAGTGGTATAAAATGTTACCTTCACCTTACCGCTTGGGAGTGTAGCTGTCACCAAGGGAGTGCCGATAATTACCTTTCCTGCACGACGACTAAGTCCTAACATAGATAAGAATTTTTCTGTATTTGCCATTAATTTTCAATTTCTCCCGATAGTGCTTCAATCAGCGCTTCACTGATTTCCACCTCTAAGTTGTTTTGTATTCTCTTTGACTTTATGGCTTTTTTAAGACACGCGCTGCTCTTACAAATATATGCGCCTCTGCCTGATTTCTTGCCTGTTAAATCCAATTCAACAGTACCGTCAGGCAAACGAACAATGCGTACAAGCTCTTTTTTGGGGAATGTTACCATACAGCCTAAGCATTTTCTTGTTGGTTGCTTTTTTACTTTTTCCACGCTTACACCTCTTAGGTATTGATTAGTGTTGGAGCTTCAGCGAAATTACAAAGCTTCGTTTTGTAGCGAAATTATGTTGCTATCCGCAACATAGCTAAATTATACCGCAAGCGGTATAGCGAAATTAAATTTGCTGTTTTTAGCTCGCCATAGGCGAATTTAGCTCACGCTGTGAATTTAGCTGCCGAAGGGCAATTTAGCTTGCGTTTACGCAAATTTAGCTGCGACTCCGTCGCACATTACAAGCTCTTAATATCAATCTTACAGCCAGTAAGTCTTGCTGCAAGTCTTGCGTTTTGTCCCATCTTTCCGATTGCTAATGATAATTGATCTGCATCTACAATAACTCTTGCGCTCTTGTCTGTTTCCATTTCAACGCTCTTTACAGTGGCAGGTGACAATGCTGCCTTTACATAGTCTGCCATATTGTCGCTATACGGAACCACATCAATCTTTTCGCCGTTAAGCTCGTTTACTACCGCGTTAATTCTTGCGCCCTTATTACCGATACAAGCGCCAACCGCATCAACCTCTGTATCTCTTGAATATACAGAAATCTTTGTTCTTGAGCCTGCCTCACGGCAAATATTCTTAATTATTACAATTCCCTCGGCAATTTCAGGAACCTCAGCCTCAAAAAGTCTCTTTACAAGGCTTGGATGTGTTCTTGTAAGCGATACAAGCGGTCCCTTATCAGCTGTGCTTACCTGAGTTGCAAACACCTTTATTCTATCGTCAACGAAAAGCTTTTCGCCGGGGATTTGCTCATTTTTAAGTAAAACTGCTTGTGAAATACCTGTGTCAACTACCACATTTCCTGTTGAATCCTCAACCTTTGTTACGATAGCGGAAAGCATCTCGCCGCGCTTATCCTCGTATTCTCTTGCCTGGTAGCTTCTTTCAGCCTCTCTGATGCCTTGAATGATTACCTGCTTTGCATTTTGCGCGCTCAGACGGCCAAACTCCTTTGGTTGAAGCTCATACTCATAGTCGCTTCCAATGGAGCGCTTTCTTGATCTTGTCTTAAGCTTTAAGCCCTCATAGTGATACTTCTTTTCAAGAGCCTCAATGCCTTCCTTGGTAATCTCTGTGTTTGGATCCTCAACCTCGTTTACAATAAGATATTTTCTGTAAACCTTCATATCCATCTTTTCGGGGTCCATTACAACTGTGATGTTAGTTGTGCCCATTTCCTTCTTGCACGCCGCTGTTAAAGCCGCCTCAATCTTTTCAAGCATATAGCTCTTTGGAATGTGACGCTCCTTTTCAAGCAAATCAAGTGCCTCAAATAGTTCCTTGTTCATTTTTGTATCTCCTTTTATTTAATTACTTTGTAATTAGACGTTAGCCGTCAGCCGTTAGCCGTTAGCGAGATTTGACTATACACCTTGCATCAATTTATTGGTTATCTTCGTAAAAGTAACCTCGCTGGCTGCTGACTGCTATCTGCTGGCTGCTATTTTCAATTTCCAAAATTGAAAATTTTAAAATTGGAAGTAAATGTTCATCTTCGCAATCGCCTTGCGTGGGATTTTCTTGTCATCGACTGTTACGGTTTCCTCATCGTAGCCGTTCAGAACACCCACAATTTGCTTTGCGCCGTCGATTGGCGCGTATAATTTTACTAAAACCGCTTCGCCCATACATACTGACATATGGTAATCGGTTTTGATATCTCTTTCAATTCCCGGGGATGATACCTCTAAATGATAAGCGTCCTCAATTACATCGTGCTCATCAAGAACGGGATCAACTGCTCTTGACATTTTTTCGCAGTCGTCAATATCAATTCCGTTTGGCGAATCAATTGTTATTCTTAAATAGTACTCTGTGCCTTCCTTTACATATTCAAGGTCCCAAATAGAATAGC
>JAFQAM010000125.1 GCA_017416885.1 Clostridia bacterium
ATTCTTTTTTGTAATAAGCAAGCAGCCGTCACCGTTGTCGAATTTTGTAAAATATCTGTGATTTGTCTGTGAGGTGATTAATATAGCGTCAACCTCTAATCTATCAAAGCTTTCTCTTAATCTGTTAATTCTTTTAATCATACTATAAGCTCCCTTTTTCATATTTCTTAAGTATTATAACACACAAAAAACCGTCAATCAATATAAAACTTGACAAAAAAATAAATATATGCTATAATGCAAGCGTAAAGAGGAGGGATGTTTATTAAAAGGATAATTATTTCATTCTTAATTTTAACTGTTCTATGCATTTTTTCATCCTGCGAAAATATAAATAATACTACTGACCTACCAACCGATACTGATGATTTAATCGTAGATACAAATACCGATAATAACACAGACTCAAGCACAGATAATATAGATACAGCACCAAGCACAGACACAAACGAAAATATAAATACCGATTCAAGCACAACCGATTCCTCAAATACAGATATCGGAAGCGACATCACAACAGATACAGCTGCCGATAGCGAAGAGTCAAAAGCTGAATACGGCAACTTCACCACACTGCATAAAACTATTCCGTCTGACGATAGAATGAAGCAAATGCGCGAATCTAAGGCGGCATTTAATACAGGCACAAAATATACACCTGACGAGCTGAGAGGCACACGCCTTCAGGCTAATATCATAGCATCAGCTAAAATGTTTTTCCCTAACGCTTCCGACTTTATGGACCATTATTTAGAGGGCAAGGGCGAAATTTATGAGCTTGATATTGACGATTTTCTTGAAAATAAAACAGCTCGGGAAAATATGATTAAGGATGTAAATGAAGCATTGCGCGCAGCCGAAAATATGGTAGTCAGTGGAGAAAAAATCACTATATATCAAATAGAAGAGAGCCTTCATCACAATCTGACAGGTGACTGGAAATATTCAGTAGGCTCATACTTTGCAAGCGTAGAGCTTTACGATGTAAAGGAAATCACTTGGCTTGGAGTTACTTGCTATACCGCTAAATTAAAATATGTTGTTCAAGACTTTTATAATTGGGATGCAGCCGATACAAACGATATCTCAATCACAACCGTATCCCCCGCCGACCTTCATCAATTACACTTAAACGGTGAAGCGCAGGAATTTTTAACCTACGGTGAGGAGGACTACGACATCAGATGGGTAAAGGGCGTTGACGCATCCACAATCAAATTTAACGATAAGGATTAAAAACATAAAAAAGACCTGAAAATAGGTCTTTTTTTGTTATTTCCTATTGCAACCAAGAAAAATATATGATAAAATTAAGCCAATGAAATAAAAGCGAGGTACATAAAATGAAGCTTGGTACTATGGTGCATCTTGGCGATAATGTTGCCGAGAAAATCAGAGATGTAAAAAAATACGGTCTTGACTCCTGTCAGCTTTGCTGTTGGGATATGAGCAAATTAAATGAGGAATACGCAAAAATCGTTCTTGACGCAGTTAAGGAAACAGGCGTTGAAATCAGCGCCGTTTGGTGCGGATGGGAAGGCGAGGCTACTTGGGATTTTGTAAGAGGTCCGATAACCTTAGGCATCGTTCCTGTATTCTTCAGAGCAAAAAGACTTGAAAATCTTAAAAAAGGCTCTGACTTTACAAAAATGTTAGGCGTAACCGATATGATTACACATATGGGCTTTATTCCTGAAAATCCAATTACCGACGAATATCAAGGCGTTGTAAATGCAATCAGAGAAATTGCAGAGTATTGCAAAGCAAACGGACAATACCTGTTATTTGAAACAGGACAAGAAACCGCAATCACACTTAAAAGAACAATAGAAACAGTTGGTACAGGCAATCTCGGTATTAACTTGGATCCTGCAAACCTGTTACTTTACGGAAAATCAAATCCTTGTGACGCAGTTGACATTTTCGGCGACTATGTAAGAGGCGTACACGCAAAGGACGGCGAATATCCAACCGATCCAAAATGGTTAGGCGCGGAAAAGAGAATAGGCGACGGAAGAGTTAATTTCCCTGTTTTAATCAAAAAGCTTATTGAACACGGTTATGATGGCTCAATCACCATTGAAAGAGAAATTGATGGCGATAAGCAAATCGAAGATATATTATATGCAAAAAAATTCTTGGAGGATATTTTAAATGGCTAAATTAAGAGTAGGACTTGTAGGCATAGGCGGAATGGGCGGCTGCCACTTCTTTAACTATGATCAGGTAGAGGGCGCAGAAATTGTTGCCGTATGCGATGTTCGAACAGAAATGGCAAAGGAAAAGGTAAAGGGAAGAGGCATTAAGGTTTATAAATCCTTATCTGGAATGCTCAATAATGCCGAGCTTGATATGATTGATATCTGTACGCCAAGCTATTTACATAAGGATATGGCAATTAAGCTTCTTAAAAAGGGCTATCATGTTCTTTGCGAAAAGCCAATGACATTAAATACAAAGGATGCTAAAAAGCTTCTTGCAGTTGCAAAGGAGAGCGACAAGAAGTTTATGGTTGCCCATGTTGTAAGATTTATGGCGCCATACATTTATTTAAAGAGCGTAATCGAAAGCGGCGAGCTCGGTAAGCTTATCCGCCTTGATATGAAGAGAATTTCAGGCATCCCTGCATGGAGCTGGGAGGATTGGATGAGAGACGAAGCACGCAGCGGCGGAGTTGCTACTGACCTGTCAATCCACGATATTGATTTTGTTCAAAGCGTTTTAGGTATGCCTGATAAGATTACCTCTTATACAACAGGCATTAAGAATAATAATGACTATGTAGTAAGCAATCTTCAATACGGAGATGTGCTTGTTACCTGCGAGGGTACTTGGTATAATGCGCCAATTGGCTTTAAGGCAACATATCTTGCTGTATTCCAGGACGGCTATGTAGAGCTATCCGATAAGCTTTACAAAAACGGTAAGGAGGTTGTTATCGACCAACCTGAAGCTCAGGAAGCGGACCTCGGCATTAATGTAGGCAATGACAACGGCTACCTTACAGAAATCCAATACTTTGTTGATTGCGTAAACAACAATAAGGCTATTGAATATGTAACACCTGAAAGCTCAGCCAAGAGCATTGAGCTTGTTGACCTCATTAAGAAAAAAGCTACAAGATTATAATCAAAAAGCCTCTTTTTAAGAGGCTTTTTGTTAAAATTTTTCTCAAATCTTGACATAAAATATATATTATGCTAAAATTAATTGAATAATTTTAAAAGGAGAAATCTTATGAAAAAGAAGCTATTTTTAGCAGTAGCAATGATTGCGGCGCTTGTTTGCATTCTTGCTATTTCCGCATCTGCATCAGTAATTTATAATGACGCTGACGGAAACACACTTTTTAGTTATGTAGATGAAAATGGTGACTACGATTTTGATAGCTATGAGGGCTCATTC
>JAFQAM010000126.1 GCA_017416885.1 Clostridia bacterium
ACCTCTGTTAAGGCTATTTTCTTCTCTTCCTTAGTAAATCCTACAACGCGATTTGTAAATGCGCTTGTATATGCGGGAGTTGCTCTTGTTGGCGCGTTTTTAGTAATTGATACAAATGGCACTGCTTTAAGCGTTGGCGCGTTATCTACATTTTTAAGCTATGCTACACAGTATGCAAAGCCTTTTAATGAGATTTCCGGTGTTGTAACAGAATTACAAAATGCGCTTGCTTGCGCTACAAGGGTATTTGAATTAATTGATGAAAAAGAGGAGCCTACTGACGCTTCACAGGAGTTAGGTGAGGCTACGGGGAATGTTTCCTTACAAAATGTTGATTTTTCATATGTACCTGAAAAGGAGCTAATAAAGGATTTATCAATTGACATCAAGGCGGGAATGAGAGTGGCTATTGTCGGTCCTACGGGCTGTGGCAAGACCACGCTTATTAATCTGCTTATGAGATTTTACGATGTAAACAGCGGCTCTATTTCCGTTGACGGAAATGATATAAGAGATATAACAAGACATTCCTTAAGAAAAAATTACGGAATGGTGCTACAAGAGACATGGTTACAGGACGGCACTGTGCGCGATAACATTAAGATGGGCAAGCCTAACGCTACTGATGATGAGGTAATTATAGCTTGTAAGGCTTCACACGCGCATAGCTTTATAAAAAGGCTGCCGCAGGGGTATGATACTGTTATAAGTGTAAACGGCGCTTCTCTATCAAGCGGTCAAAGACAGCTTCTTTGCATTGCAAGAATTATGCTATGCTTACCGCCTATGCTTATTTTAGATGAGGCGACCTCGTCTATTGATACAAGAACAGAATTAAAAATTCAGGATGCATTTGCTACGCTTATGAAGGGGCGCACCTCGTTTATTGTGGCGCACAGGCTTTCTACTATCCGTGATGCTGATTTAATACTTGTTATGCGTGACGGAAATGTTATTGAAAAGGGTAATCACGAGGAGCTTATTGCTCAGAGAGGATTTTACTACAATTTATACAACAGTCAATTTTAATATTGCTTTAGAAAAGCAATGAAATTTATAAAAACTATTTAAGGGGGTACTTTATGAGCTCAGTTAAAAAATTTAGATGGGGATATTTGCTTATTTCCTTAGTGCTTTGCGCTGTGGGACTTTGCTTTATTATATATCCAAATAATTCAATAAAGATTGGTAGCTATATCATAGCAGGGGCGGCAATGCTTGTGGGCATTGTGCTTGCCATAAAGGTGCTTGCGGAAAGAAAGCGTGATTTTACATTTGCTACAAGCATATTTTCCGCTGCATTGACTGTGGCTTGCGGTGTTGTGGCTCTTATTATTCCAAATGAGATATTCAAGCTTTATCCTATGCTTATCGGCTTATTTGTTATTCTTGACGGTTCATTTAAAATTCAAACCGTGATCAATGCTAAAAGATATCAAATCAAGCTTTGGTGGCTGCTTCTTTTATTTGCGGTTATATCAATTATTGGCGGATTTTTCGTAATAAGATTAAGAGTTGATTTAGATGTAACATTCAGAGTATTTTCTGTAATTATGGGCGCTACTCTTTGCTCCTGCGGTATTCAGAATTTCCTTTCACTTTTCTATCTTGGCAGGATTGTGGCTAAGGCTAACGATAAGGTGGATTCAAGAGTAAGGGATATAAGCGACACATCAAATGATGATGCGGTAATAGCTGATTCATATTTAAGAGATGATGATGTTAATATTGATGTGTTACCTATTGATAATAAAAAGCAAAAATCCAAGAAAAGAAAGTTACCTAAGGATGATACTGCATTAATTGACAATAAGGTTATTGAAGGCGAAATAGCTCAAAACGAGACAATCGTTATTGATGAGATTACAAATAACAACAGCAATACAGACAACGAGAATAAATAAAACAAACCCGTTACAAGCGACTTGTAACGGGTTTATTTTATTCAAGTGAAATGATGTAGTAATATACAGGCTGGTCGCCCTTATAGGTGTTTACCTCAACTGCTGTTGCTTTGGAAATTGTGTCGGCAATTTGTAATGCGTCCTCTTCGGTTACATCAGCGCCGTAATAGATGCTTACACTGCTTTTATCAAGCTCCTTGACTTGGTTACAGATTTCTGTAACGGCTTGTTCAAGGGATTTTGTAGCCTTCAAAAGCTTATCGTTGCACATAAGTAGATAGTCGCCCTCGCTAATGTCAAGACCGTCATAATTGGAATTGCGCGCGGCATATGTGATTTGCATTGTGGTAACGGCTGCAATCATTTCATTCATTGCTTCCTCGTTTTCCTTTGCATCGCATTCCTCATTAAAGCCGAGCATTGCGTTAATGCCCTGCAGTACTGACCTTGTTGGGATAACTATTATATTTTTATCTGTTAAGCTTGCAACCTGCTTTGAGGTCAGGATAATATTCTTGTTATTAGGCAAAATGAATATGTTTTTTGCGTTAATTTTATTAACTGCGTTAAATATGTCCTCTGTTGACGGATTCATTGTCTGTCCGCCTGATACGATTTCATCAACGCCTAATTCCTTAAAAATCTCGCAAAATCCCTCACCGCTTGCTACACTGATAAAGCCGTATTCCTTGGGCGGTTCGCTTTTAGGCTGGGTATCCACTATTTTATTTGTATGCTGAGTGCGCATATTTTCAACCTTGACGGTTTCATATTCTCCGTATTTTAATGCTTCGCCTAAAACCTCGTGAGGCTCGTTTGTATGAACATGGACCTTGATAATTTCGCCGTCATCTATCATTACAAGGCTATCGCCCATTCCATTAAGATAACCTTTAAAGCTTGATGTGTCCTCGCTTGGATTATGCTTTTTAACGATAAACTCGGTGCAGAAGGTGAAGGTGATTTCCTCGGTATCAAACTCGGTAAAATCAGCCTTTTTTCTTGACTCTGTGTGTTTAATTTCAAGAATTGGCGCTTTATTTGAGGATAATGATTGATGCATCGCCTTCATAACCACAAGCCATCCCATACCGCCTGCGTCAACAACGCCTGCCTTTTCAAGCACGGGGTTTTGCTTTACTGTGTCATCAAGTGCGATTTCTGCTTCGTTTATAGCGCAGTCAAGGACATATTCAAAGCTGTTTTTTTCAAGGGCTGCTTTCTCTGCCACCTCTGCGCATCTTTTGGCAACGGTTAAAATTGTGCCCTCTGCGGGACGGTCAACGGCTGTATATGCTGCCTCAACGCCCATTTTAAGCGCTCTTGCCCAAGTTATACCGTCACATTCGGTTGCATTGGAAAGTCCCTTTGCTATGCCTCTGAATAATAGGCTTGTGATAACGCCTGAGTTACCTCTTGCGCCGTGAAGCATTGCCTTTGCGGTTGCATCGGCAGTTTTATCAAGTGGCATATCATCGTTACTCATAAGCTTTTTAGCCGCCTCTAAGACGGTAAGTGACATATTTGAGCCTGTATCTCCGTCAGGTACAGGGAAAACATTGAGCTCGTTAATTTCTTCCTTGTTGTCCTCAAGGCTTTGAGCAGCATTGATTATCAGATTTTTATAGTCCTCGCCTGTTATAATTTCGTGCTCTTTATTTTCTGCCATTTTAATCTCCATTAATCAATTCTTTCTTTTCCAAAGAAGAATAGCGCAACTGTGCCCGGGCCTGTGTGTGAGCCGATTGTTGTACCGATATTGCTAATTTCAACCTTGCCGTTAAGC
>JAFQAM010000127.1 GCA_017416885.1 Clostridia bacterium
ATATGCGAACGGCGAAATATATGAGGGCTCTTGGGTAGATGACCAAAGATGTGGCTATGGCAGGCTGTACCTTCCTAAAGGATTTCATGAATCATACAGCTACTCGGGTGAATGGAAAAACGATCTTTTAAACGGGAAAGGCAAATTCACCGACGGAAATATCACATATGAGGGCAATTTTTTAAACGGTAAATATCACGGTGAGGGTACTCTTACTAAAAAACTAAATACAATTTACTATACCTACAAGGGAAATTTCAAAAACGGCTTGAAGGATGGTAATGGAACGGAAATCTGTCAAGAATACACCTATGTTGGAGCATTTATAAACGATAAATTTGACGGTAATGGAAAAAAGGAATTTAAAAACGGTGATTTTTTTGAAGGAACATTTGCATCTGGCGTATTCCAAAAAGGAAACGGCAAAATTACTGACAAGGAAAACACAGTGTATCAAGGCGAATTACGCGGTAACATTCCAAACGGAAGCGGTAAATACATTTATAATGACGGTAAAATAGCTTCAGGTGTGTTCGATAACGGAATGAAGCAGGGAAAATTCTTAATTACATTAAATGATGGCACAAAATATACCGAGGAGTATAAAAATGATGTGCTTATTTCAAGCACAAAAGGAAGAAATCCAAAAATATTAGCGGTACAGGAAAAGGCGAGAAAATCTGCTTTTGAAGCATTAAGCTTAAAATCACACATTATAACAAATTCATATAGCAATAATAAGAAAATTGCTTCAAAGCCTACTGAAAAAATTTTCTATAATAGCACACAGTACGAATTATACTGCGGTCAAAAAAATGACAAAAACGAGCTACATGGCTTTGGCGTTTTAACTCTTGCCAACAGTACATATGAGGGCGAGTTCATAAATGGAAAAATATCAGGTCTTGGTATTTACACCGTACCCGGACAATTTAAATATTACGGTGAATGCAGTGAAATAACAAACAATATAAGAGTATTTTCATCCAATGGCTGTGGCGTACGCTCCTTTGATAACGGAAATGAATATGCTGGCGATTTTAAGCTCGGCGGTTTTTCTGGCTTTGGTGTTTATTCCTATGCTAACGGCGATAAATATGAGGGTGAATTCAATGACGGCAAATTCCACGGAAGGGGTGTTTTCACCTACGCAAGCGGTGATATATACGAGGGTGAATTCAGGCTTGGCAGCATGGAAGGCGAGTTTTCTATTTTTTCCGCAGACGGAAGCATACGCAAGGAGACATACAAGGATAACAAGCCAGTCAGTGATGCTAATGCAAAATTAGCTCTTGACACCTCTAACAATAGAAGGAGCGCATCTGATGAAATCAACAAATCTATTGAAAAAACTGTTAAATCAAGGTCTAAAAAGACAACGGACGAACGTTCAGAGACATTAAAACCCCGTACAAAAAAAGAGACTGTAAAAAAAGAAAGCTCCAAGGCTACATCAAATAAAAAGAATAACGATGATACAAGCGGAGCTAAAGATAACAAATCAAGTAAGAACGAAAATAAATTTGTTATCCCGCCTTATGTAAGACCACAGGAGATTGAAGATGCTGTAAGTAAAGCAAAGGAAGCTGCAGAAAAGGCTAAAGCAAGCGCACAATTGGCAGAGAAACACGCAAAATCTGCTGTTGACACTATGAATAAAAACTTAAATGACCATACATACAAAAGCTTACAGCCAATAGTATATAAGAACCCTGATGATAATAAAACCTACACATATAAGGGATTTACCGTCGGCGATATGCTCCAAGGATTTGGCTCATTATCGTGTGGCAACACCTATAAATTTCACGGCAAATTTATAGCCAACAATATATACGGCGATGGAGTTTTATATTATGACAATGGTGATGGATATGAGGGAAGCTTCTTAAAATCCATGCGTGAGGGCGACGGCATTTATTATTACAATAGCGGTTCGGTGTATAAGGGACATTTTTTCTATTCTAATCTACACGGAAGCGGTATTTTTATTGGAGCTGACGGCACCACATATGAGGGAGATTATTATAACGATAAGCGAACCGGATATGGCATTTACCGTTGTAAGGATTACACCTATGAGGGACAGTTTTCAGACAACGAAAAGCACGGATACGGAATTATTTATACACCTGACGGTTTTAGATTTGAGGGTCAATTTTCAAAAGAAAATCCTTGTGGCAGGTGCACCGCTATATTTAAAGACGGAAGCAGACTTGTTGGTCAATTTAATGGCGATTATTCTTCCTATAATGGTACACTATATCAAAATGAAAAGATTGACGAGGGCGCATTTATTAAAGGCAAGCTTAATGGAAATGGCAAGCGTCTCCTTAAAAACGGCGACTGCTATGAGGGTGACTTCAAGGATGGCTCATACGATGGCGTAGGCACATATTTATGGAAAAGTGGCGAAAAATACACAGGCTCTTGGAAAAGCAATAAATTTAACGGCAAGGGCACATGTTATTTTGCTAACGGAGATGTTTATACCGGTCAATGGAAAAATGATAAAAGAAATGGTAAGGGAACACATCATTTCGCAAACGGAGATGTCTATACCGGTCAATGGAAGAATGGCGAAAAACACGGAACGGGCTGCTACACTTGGGGCAAGAGCACCGAGCAAAGCGGAGACAAATACGAGGGTGATTGGAATAATGGATTTATCACTGGCAAGGGCGTTTACACCTTTGCAAACGGCGACAGATATGAAGGCGATTTTGTTGACGGTAAGCATACAGGCAAGGGTATTTTCACTTGGCTGGACGGCGACAGATATGAGGGTGACTTTGTTGACGGCAAGCGCACAGGTAAGGGTATTTATATTTGGGCAAACGGTGACAGATATGAGGGTGACTTCGTAGACAGTAAGTGTACAGGCAAGGGCGTTTATATTTGGGCAAACGGTAGCAGATATGAGGGTGACTTCGTAGACGATAAGCGTACAGGCAAAGGTATTTATATTTGGGCAAACGGTGACAGATATGAAGGTGACTTTGTAAATAATGAACATACAGGTAAGGGTGTTTTCGCTTGGGCAAACGGTGATAAATACGAGGGCGACCTTGTAAACGGAAGCTTCCACGGTCAAGGTACATTTACCTATGCTGATGGCAAAATTGAAAGGGGCGAGTGGAAAAACGGTGAATTTGTTGATAAAAAGTTACTTGAAAATAATAACCAAAATAGCAACAATCAAAATGTTAGTGCCGTAAAGAATGAAGCTGAAAATCCTTTATTTTCTCCTGAAAGCACAAATGGTGGCATTACCTTTAAGGATGTGGCGGGACTTAACGATGTTAAGGAGCAAATTACATTCCATGTTTTAGAGCCTATGAAAAATCCCGAGCTTGCAAAGGCTTACGGAATAAAGCCCGGCGGAAAGATTTTGCTTTACGGTCCTCCCGGTACAGGTAAAACTCTTGTGGCAAGAACTATTGCAGGTGAAATTGATGCCCCATTCTTCTCTGTTAGCTGTCAGGATTTGATCTCTAAGTGGCTTGGTGAAAGCTCTGAAAGACTTAATAATCTATTTGATGAGGTGGAAAAGCACGAAAAAGCCATTGTTTTCTTTGATGAGTTTGACTCTGTGGCAGCTAAGCGCGACGATGCAAATCAGTCTAAGGAAATTGCGCGATTTGTTGCTACATTTTTAACAAGAGTTGATGGCTTTAAGCCTACTCAAAATAAAATGCTACTTCTTATTGCGGCAACTAACCGCCCTTGGTCAATTGATTCCGCTATGCTTCGCGGTGGACGCTTTGATACTCAAATTTATGTTGGCGTTCCTGACAAGGAAGCAAGAGAATTTTTAGTAAACAAATCACTTGGTAAGCTGCCGCTTAATGAGGATGTGGATTTAAATGAATTAGCTATGCGATTTGAGGGCTTTGGCGGTGGTGATATTACCGCTATCTGCGATAAAATCGGTCTTGAGGCTTACAAAAAATCTGTTAAGCTTGGCAAAATGCAAAAGGTAAGCCGCGAGGATTGCGAAAATGCATTAAAAAATGCTAAAAATAGCATAACCGCTGAGGAGCTTGACAAATTTGAGGCTTACAAAAAAGGCATAGAGGTTAAATAAAAATTATTAGAAAATAATTTTTTAACTATGATTGCTTCGCAAGTTATGATACAAGTAGTTATGATTGATTTCATCAAGCTATGAGGCTTCGCCGTTTAAAATTAGATTTAACAGTCATATCATAACATTCGCAATGCAAATTCATAACTATTGCTTGCAATCTCATAACGCACGCAGTGCTCATAACTAAAGAATAATATAAAAGCTCTCAATACTGAGAGCTTTTTGTTTTGAGTTGTTTCATCTTAGCTTGCCACGCAAGTCGATATATTTGCTTTGCAAAATGAGGAAATTCCCTGCGAGCTTGCGAGCCCCTGCGAATGAAATGAGCCCCTATTCCCTATTCCTCACACTCTTATTAATCATTGACAAAATATGTATAATATGTTAAAATTATTATATATTTTCTTAATTGGAGACGGCTATGGTAAAAAAATATAAGGACGGCGGAATATACGAGGGCGAGGGCACTCTATTTACTAAAAAGCGACAGGGCAAGGGCAAAATGACATATGCAAGCGGCGAGGTTTACGAGGGCATGTGGGATAATGATGTAAGATGTGGCAAGGGACGATTTTACATGCCTAAATCCTGGGGCGAGCAATATAGCTATGAGGGTGAATGGAAAAACGACATGCTTAATGGCTATGGCATTTTCACTGACGGCCATACAAGATATGAGGGCAACTTTGAAAATGGAAAATATGAGGGCTACGGCACTCTTACTAAAAAGCTTTTTAATACTCCTATTTTTTATACATACAATGGACATTTCAAAGGTGGCTTAAAGGAAGGCAGAGGAACTGAAATCTGTCCTGACTATACATATGAGGGTGGCTTTTTCCGTGATAAAATCGAAGGCAAGGGCAGAATGACCATGAAAAACGGAGATTATTATATCGGAAAATTTGTTGGCGGTGTATTTGAATCGGGTAACGGCAAAATAACCGATGAAAATAATACCGTATATGAGGGCGAGATTATACGAGAAACCGTTTTTGATGGCAGGGGCAAGCTAACCTTTAGTGATGGAAAATCTATTTACGGCACATTTAAGCTTGGTAAAAAAGACGGTAAGTTTTTAGTAATGCTTGCTGATGGAACAAAATATACTGAGGAATACAAGGATGATGTGCTTATCGGTGAAAGCTTAGACCTTAGCACAAAGGCCTTAAATGATGATAAAAAGTCAGTAGTTGACAGTCAGCAATTATCTAATAAGAAAAAGATTGCCGAAAAGAAGCCAACTGTAAGTAAGCCAAAATCAGCAAGCAAGAAAAAGTCCGACAGTAAAAAGTCAACAGTTAGCGAGCAAAAATCATCAAGCAAAAATGATGATGGTGCGATAACTGTTATCGGTCAGCAAGCGACTGACGAAAAGCAAGCGTCAAGCGATATAAATACTGACAAGAGGAATATTATTCCTGAATATGAAAGAAGCAAAGCGGTTGAAAATGCATCATCAAAGGCTAAGCTTGCCGCTGCAAAGGCAAGAGATTATGCTATCTTAGCTGACGAGGCTGATTCCAATGCAAGCTCTGCTATGAACAAATATTTAAGTAATGATGCATTTATTGCTCTTCCTACTAAAAAATATAATAGCTTAGGCGGAAATGGCGAGGACACCTACAAGGGGCATTTTAACGGTAATATGCTTCACGGCTTTGGTGTATATACTTGGTCTGATGGCAACAAGTATTACGGTGAGTGGGCGAACAATGAGCGTAACGGCAACGGTGTATTCTATTTTGCAAACGAAACAAAATACTCCGGTCAGCTAAAAAATTCAAGCTTCCACGGTAACGGTGTTTTCACCTATAAGAGCAAGGACACATTTAAAGGTCGCTTTGAAAATGACAAATTCAGCTGTGGCGTTTTCAACTGGGTTGAGGGCGAAAAATACGAGGGCGAATATAAGGATAATGCACGCTCGGGATACGGTATTTATTATTTAGTTTACGGTGACAGATACGAGGGCGAGTTTAGGGATAACTCACGCACAGGTAACGGAATACTCTATATTAATGACGGAAACAGATATGAGGGGCAGTTCCTTGACGGCAAGTTTGACGGCAGAGGCGTTTATATTTTCGTAGGCGGTGGCAGATATGAGGGAGAGTTTAAGGACAATCATTTCTGCGGCCAAGGTAAGCTATACCATTCAAACAATGTTATTGATGAGGGTACATTTTTAAATGATAAGCTAAACGGTAAGGGCAAGCGCACTCTTGAAAACGGTGACTTTTATGAGGGCAATTTTAAAAATAACAGCTTTGACGGAACAGGCTCATTTACTTGGATAAAGGGCGAGTCTTATTACGGTCAATGGAAAAACGGCAAAATGAACGGCAACGGTATTTACACCTACCTAAGAGGCGATAAATATGACGGTGCTTGGAAGGACGATCAAAAGCACGGCAAAGGCATTTATTACTACGCAAACGGTGACCGTTATGAGGGCGAGTTCAAAAACGGAAGCGCCGAGGGAGAGGGCTCTTACTATTTTGCCAACGGAAACAAGTACACAGGTCAGTGGAAAAAATACAAAAAGCACGGTAAGGGCATTTTCACTTGGGCAAGTGGCGCAAAATATGAGGGCGAGCTTAAAAACGATAAGTTTAACGGAAATGGCACATATCTCTTTCCTAACGGCGACAGATATGAGGGACAATGGAAGGATGATGTACGCACAGGTAAGGGCGCATATTATTTTGCCAACGGTGACAAGTATGAGGGTAGCTTTTTAGAAGGCAAATTCAACGGCAAGGGCATTTTCACCTCTAAGGACGGTAAGGTAATTGAGGGAAAATGGGAAAGTGATAAGCTTATCAGCAAATAAAAAATAGGAATTGGTTATCCAATTCCTATTTTTTCATTTTAAAGGGATCATATGTATTGGCGCTTGTAAAATAGTAGGGACTGAGTGTTAGCTTGTCCTCGGTTTGAAGCTTTTTAAAAAGCAAGGCGGTATTATATGCATCTGCGTGGGCGTTATGTATATTTTCGTCATAATCTATATTGGCAATTGCAAGCGCCTCGGACAATTGATATATTCTATCGGTGTCCATTTTTTCTGAAAAAATTTCCTGGCAGTCGATGTAATCGTCGATAAAATCGTACAGCTTCATTAAACAAATATCCTTATAATAAAGCTCGTCATCAATTTGTTTTACATCGTTATCGCTCCAGGTAACAAGCATACAGTTATCGGGAATCCATTTTTCAAATAAAGCGAGCGCTTTTTCTGTGTCGGTTGCATTTTGCACATCATTTGGGGATATGCCTGTCAGCTCCCAAATATGCTTTGTTACTGCGCCGTACTGTGGCTTTACAAGAATATCGAAGTGGTCGATTATATTATATTCGCTATCAAGCATAACTGCGCCGATTTGGATAAGCTCCTTGGGGGAGTCAAAGATTTCTCTTTTTTCTCCGCTTGGCACATCGCACATTTCTAAATCTAAAACTATATATTTTTCTATATTTTCCATATTTTTTATTCCTTTTATTTGTTTTTACATTATATCAAATGTTTTTTGGTTTTGCAATATAAATTGCGGTTATAAATTAAATAAGTATAAACTTGAATTATATATATTTTTTTGTTATAATAGTTAAGTATATGAGAATTTGTAAGTCTTAGGAGTATTTATAAATGTTATTACTGAACGGAACTGATTTAAGCAAGTCCTTTTCGGGCGAAATGCTCTTTGAGGGCGTGTCCTTTCAGGTGTATGATAAGGATAAAATAGGATTTGTCGGTGTAAATGGCGCGGGCAAATCCACACTTATAAAGATGATTACCGGTGAAATGGACTATGACGGCGGAGAGATTACAAAAAGCCGTGATACGAAAATCGGCTATCTTGAGCAGCATCCTGTTGCAGACGGCAGCCGTACGGTTATGGATGAAATTCTGACTGTATTTTCTGAAATTTTAAAAATTGAGGAGCAGCTTTATGAAATAGAGCTTGCTTTGGAAAATGGAAGCGGTAATATTAACAGTCTTATTTCCCGTCAAGCATCACTTCAGGAGCGATTTATAGAGCTTGACGGAACGCATTACAAATCAAAGATTAAAAGTGTAATTAAGGGACTTGGATTTTCTGAGGATATTCTTTCAATGAAGCTTTGCAATCTTTCGGGGGGACAGAAAACACGCATTGCCCTTTGTAAAATATTGCTTTCCGATACTAATCTTTTGCTTCTTGACGAGCCTACAAACCACCTTGATATTGATTCGGTGGAATGGCTTGAGGAGTTTTTGGACAGCTACAAGGGCGCATTTATTGTTATTTCACACGATAGATTTTTCCTTGACAGAGTGACAAACAAGACATTTGAAATGGAAAACAATCATTTTCGCTCCTTTGACGGCAGTTATAGTGAATATATTACTCAAAAGGAGCTTGAAAGGCTGACTGAGCAAAGGGATTACGATTGGAAGGTGCGTGAAATTCACCGTCTTGAAGAGGTTGTTGAGCAGCAAAGGCGTTGGAAGCACAAGAAAAACAAAAAGA
This sequence comes from Clostridia bacterium, assembly GCA_017416885.1. GTDB lineage: Bacteria > Bacillota > Clostridia > Oscillospirales > CAG-272 > RGIG2000. Next base: position 8,608 of record JAFQAM010000127.1, read on the forward strand.
CGCACACCCTTGACAACACAAGAAAAATGATTGAAAGGCTTGAAAAAACATTAGTTAAGCCTGAAAAAGCGCCTAAGTCTATTCGCTTTCATTTTAAAGCATGCCCAGGGGGCGCGAATAATGTTCTTATTACCGATAAGCTTGGTATGAGCTTTGGTGAAAAGAAGCTTTTCAGTAATGTGGATATTCATATTAAAAAAGGCGAAAAGGTGTTTTTATTGGGGCCTAACGGTTGCGGAAAGACAACTCTTATCAGAATTTTGATGGGACAGCTTCAGCAAACGCTTGGCGAATATCGGATAGGCGAAAATATTCAGGTTGGCTACTACGATCAGCTAAAGGAAAGCTTGCACCGCGATAAGACAGTTATTGATGAAATTTGGGATGAATATCCAAGTTTTACTCAAACCGAGATAAGAAGCGCACTTGCTTTATTCTTATTTCAAGGTGATGATGTTTTCAAGGATATAAGAACGCTTTCGGGCGGTGAGCTTGCCCGTGTGGAGCTGACAAAGCTACTGCTTCAGGATGTGAATTTTCTTATTATGGACGAGCCTACTAACCATTTGGATATTGCTTCCCGCGAGGCTCTTGAATCAACTCTTTACGATTATGACGGTACTATGCTTATGGTATCCCACGACCGTTATTTTATAAATAAGCTTGCAGACAAGATTATTTATCTTACAGGAAACGGCATCAAGGTTTTTGACGGAAATTATGATGATTATCTTGAATGCAAGGAAGCGCTTTCCTTAAATGAAAGAAGCGAGGAAAAGAAAGAGGAAAGAGGACTTGACTATAAGGAAAGAAAGCGCGCCGAAGCTGAAAAGCGCAAGCTTTTAAACAGGTACAATAAGGTTGAGGAGCTAATTTCTATAACGGAAGGAAAAATAGCTGAGCTTGAAAAAGAATATAACGATCCCGAAATTTCCTCGGATTATGCAAGGCTTGGGGAAATATCCTCGGAGATTGATGCATTAAATAATGAGCTTGATGATCTTATGACGGAATGGGAAAGCTTACAGACAAGGATTGATGAAGGCTTATGAACAGTGTAAATAAAACTTTATATATACCGTTATACGGAAAAGCGTATGTAAGCAAAAAAGGATTATTTCTTGATGATAAAAAATCTGAGGAAATTTGGCAGGCTGAAGGCTTTTCCCTTAAAGGAAAATCAAGGTCAAAATATCTTGCTTACTATATGGGAATTAGGTCCGCCGTATTTGATGAATGGCTAAAGCAAAAATTGGCAGAATTACAGGATGCGATTGTTATACATATCGGTTGCGGAATGGATAGCCGTAACATAAGAGTAGATGCGAAAAATCATAAATGGTATGATGTGGATTTTTTAGAGGTTATTAAGGAAAGAAAAAGATATTATACTGAAACAGATGGCTACAAAATGCTTGAATGCGATGTAAGAAACAGTGAGTGGCTAAATTCGATTAAGGAAAATAGCTCTGCTATTGTTGTTATGGAAGGCGTAAGCATGTATTTATCAACCGAGGATATGCAAGGCTTAACAAATTGCTTATGCTCGCATTTTAAAAATGTTGCGCTTTTGGTGGATTGCTATACATCACTTGCCGCTAAGCTTTCAAAGCATAGAAATCCCGTAAAGGATGTAGGTGTATCAGAGGTTTACGGCATAGATGAGCCTCGTGATTATCAAAATGAAAAGCTTGCTTTTGTAAAAGAGCACGAAATGACACCGAAAAAATACATAGATGAGCTAAAGGGACTTGAAAAGCTGATTTTTGCTAAGCTTTATGCAGGTAGCTTTTCTAAAAAGCTGTATCGCTTATTTGAATATGAAAAGAAATGAGCACTGATAATGAATTTAAGGAGGGATAATATGGCTATTATAAAAAATGAAATACCTATTTTAGAGTTTGACACGGAGCAAGGCGCTGTTTTAAATCCTACGCACGAAAAGCTCGGCTTAAAGCTGCCTAAAAAATGTGTGTTTGCTTTTCTTGGTGATTATATTGACGAATATGCCAACCTTACTGATGCAAAACAGGTATCTGCATTTGTGAGTGTAACAAAGCATTATCCCATTTATATTACAAGATACAAGAATGAGGAAATTGTTCTTTGCCAAGCTCCCGTTGGCGCGGCGGCTGCTACGCAGATATTAGATTGGTTAATCTGTTATGGTGTTCGTGAAATTATATCGGCAGGAAGCTGCGGTACGCTTGAATCATTTGCAGAGGGCACATTTCTTGTTCCGTACAAAGCTTTGCGTGATGAGGGAACATCATATCACTATGCTCCGCCGTCACGATTCATAGAAATCAGTGAGCAAGCAAGAAAAGCAATCAGGGAAGCTATTTTAGAGCACGGTATGAAATATCAAGAGGTAATCACTTGGTCAACCGATGGATTTTTCCGCGAAACAAAGGAAAAGATAGCTTATCGCAAAAGCGAGGGCTGCTCAGTTGTAGAAATGGAATGCTCTGCTCTTTCAGCTTGCGCCGCTTTCAGAGGAGCGACATGGGGAATGATACTTTACACCGCAGACAGTCTTGCTGATGTTGACAAATACGATGAACGAAGCTGGGGCGGTAATGCATATGAGTATGCTCTTAAGCTCTGCCTTGATGCGGTTATTAAATTATAAAAGCGAAAAGTAATATTTTTTGATGAGGTTTTATAGCCTTGTGATACAGTTTTTATTGACTTTTTTGCTTAGTTATGGTAAAATTTTATTGTAAAAATAACTTTTAAGGAGAGCCTTATGGAATACAAAATGAAGATTGCAGGCCTTGAAAGAGCCCTGCCACTATGCAAATTAACAGATGATCTTTATATTGGAGCATTTGTTATTTTCGGAGATCCTGAACTAACAACCGCCTGCGCCAAGGAGCTACTAAAAAAAGCGCCTGAATATGATTACATAATCACCGCAGAGGCTAAGGGCATTCCTATTGCTCACGAAATGGCAAGATTAAACGGAAACCAAAAATATATGCTTGCAAGAAAGGGACCGAAGCTCTATATGAGAGATATTATCTCTGCAAGCGTTCACTCAATTACAACCTCAAAGGAGCAAACTTTATACCTTGACGGATATGATGCTGAGCTTATGAAAGGCAAGAGAATTCTTATTATTGATGATGTTATCTCAACCGGTGAGTCGCTTCGCGCTATTGAGGAGCTTGTAAAGACTGCCGGCGGTAATATCGTTGGCAAAATGTGTATTCTTGCTGAGGGCGACGCTATATCAAGAGGCGATATTATTTATCTTGAGGAGCTACCATTATTTAAGGCTGACGGAAGCATATTATAGTGGTCAGTGGTCAGTGGTTAGTGGTTAGCATGCGCCGAAGGTGCGATTCACGCAACTGTGTCGCAATTTATGTGCGAAGCACAATTTATTTCACGCATAATCAATTTATAAAACGAAAAAGCACCGAAAAATCGGTGCTTTTTGTGTTAGCCATTGAAAGGAGAGATATGGCTAACGGTTTATATGGTTTAGTTGAAGGCTTATATTAATTGACCAATGTCTAATTTGCACCTACGGTGTCGATATATTTTCGCGTTACAAAAAATATGAACTAACCACTGACCACCGACCGCTGACCACTAACCACTAACCACTTAAAGAAGCGGCGCAAAAACACGCACACAGGCGCGGAAAAATCGTTTGATGATATTGATTTTTAGCATTTTCTTTTCGATTTTAATGGAGCCTTTGAGTGTTGCTTCAAAATCGTTTTTGATATCTGCTATTGTGTCGGTGTTATACATCCAAACTGCGTTTTCAAAGTGGTGGACTAAGCTACGGTAGTCAAGGTTGACTGTGCCTACTATGGCATATTCGTCATCGGTGATATAGTTTTTAGAATGAATGAAGCCCTTTTCGTATTCGTAGATTTCTACGCCTGCGTCCATTAGTCTTGGATAAAAGCTTCGGGACATCATAAAAATCAGCCTTTTATCGGGGATGTGTGGCAAAATTATTTTCACATCAACACCGCGAAGTGCAGCGTTTTCGAGGTTTTGGCAAAGCTCGTTATCTATTATAAGATACGGTGTAGTGATATATGCGTATTCAGTAGCGCTGTCAAGCATATTTTGTATGGCACTTTTAGATACCTCTCTTTTATAAAGAGGTCTTGGTCCGTCGCCAAAGGGGATAATATATCCGTTTTGAGCGCTTGTCCCCACGCTTGGAAAATAATCGTGCTTGGCTTTTGGAAGCGCTTTTACATTAATACCGTAATCAATTAAAAACAGTCTTGTTAATTCCCAAACACCCTCGCCCTGTATGCGTATTCCGCCATCCTTCCAATGTCCAAAGCGAGGTTTTTCGTTAATATATTCGTCGGCTAAATTTATTCCGCCCGTATAGCCGATATGCCCGTCAATTACTGTGATTTTACGGTGGCTTCTATTATTGAACTTACTGTCAGCTCCGCCTCTTAAAAATGAAAACGGTGTTGCATCAATACCCATTTTACGAAGAATTTTGAAATAGTTGCCCGGTAATGTTTTCATACAGCCGATATCGTCATAAACAATTCTTATTTCTATTCCCTCTCTTGCTTTTTCCTTTAAAATCTCAAGGATTTCATTCCAAAGCTTGCCCTCCTCGATTATAAAATACTCCATAAAAATAAATTTACGGGCATTTTTCAGGTCCTCGATTAAGTCCTTGCACATTTTCTCGCCCAAATCGTAATACCTTTGGCTTGTGTCTGTAAACAGGTGACTATATGAGATTTTGCAAAGCATTTTTGCTTGCGCGTGGGCAACGGGGTTTTCTTTGTTCAGCTTTTCAAATAATGCTCTATCGTCCTTATGGTACATTCTGTTGTCTAAATCCTTTAATCTTTTAATGTACTTTCTTTTCAGCACGCGCGAGTACATCATCATATAAAGCATAAAGCCCGCTATTGGTAAAATCAGCACAAAAAGCAGCCACGGCACCTTATAATCGGGATTATCGTCGGAAGCAATAATTTTAATAACGCAAGCAATTTCGGTTATATATGCTAAAATATAAAAATATGGCACATAGTAGCATAAAACCGCCACAATTCCAATTATTGCGGTAATTTCAAATATAGTTATAAGGATAGCTAAAATATACCTGAACGGAATATAGCTATATTCTCTTTTGATTTTTTTATTGCCTACGCTGTATTCGTATGATTTTTTCATTGCTACCCTCCTTGTATGTATCATATATTGTTATTATAAACTAAAAATCAACTTAAAGCAAGAAACAGGGAGATTATTCCCTGTTTGTTTTCATTTATTTATTATTTAAGATTTCGGCGCTTAATTCGATAATTTCGCTTGCGTGCTTTTTCTTTGAGCTTGCAAGCATTTTCTTATATACAGGATAGGTTGATGCGGTGAGAACTATACCGCCAATACCGATACCGATACCTGCAATCATAAGCGCTGTGCCGCTTCCGATTACTCCCATTGCAAGGCACATTCCTGTACCTAATACAAGTGATGCGAGTGCGCCGTAGGTGTATGAAAATACTCTTGGTGTTTTCTTAACCTTTCTGTCAAGCGCTTTTAGCTTTTCTACCTTTGTTTCCTCGCGGTCCTCGTATTGACCTCTGATTTTTTCTACTGTTTTGATTTCGTTGTTTGTCATAATTAAATCCTCCGTAAATTTGTTTTTTTGATTTGTTGTTTTGTTTTTATTTACGGTGTTATTATACGGCGGATTTGTTTTTAAAAAATCAATGTTTTGTATTTGTTTTTTATTTCTTTTGTTAAAGTTTTGTAAAAGAGGATGTTGCGTTAAGAAAGTCAATTGTTCAAAACAATACGCCTTCTCCGGTGGGAAAAGGTGCATGCTGAAATCAGACGGATGAGGTGTTTACCGTGCGGAATTTACTCCTCATCCACCACTTCGTGGTCCCCCTTCTCCCACAGGAGAAGGCTTAATTTATGCAATTTACTTTTATGTGACAGCTCCGGATTATTGGTTAAGCAGCTCCTCGGAAAGCTTTATGATTTCCTTGCCGTATTTTTCTTTATTTCTTTTAAGTATTTTATTATAGAGGGGATATGCGATTGCTACTGGTGGAATGCCTATTATCATTACTATAATGCCGCCGATTAGCTTGCTCCATTCAAGGACCATTGTAAGTCCTAAGCCGAAAGCTAATGTGCCTATTATTCCTACAATAAGGGAAATGGCGGTGGCTGAACCGTTTACAAAATTGTTTAGCCGTCTTAATTTTTCAAGCTTGCCTTCCTCTGTTTTAGGCTCCTCGTACTGTCTTTTGATTGACTCTATTTCCCTTCTTTCCTCCTCGGTTGGGGCTTTATATGTGTAGTTAAACTGTTTATTTTCCATTTTTGTCTATCCTTTTTATTTTTTTAATTTTCTTTTGTGCTTTTATTATCATATATATTCCAAATACTAATGTAAATATAAATACCGCTGAGCCTGTAAGACCGTTGGCGATACGGAAATTGGCGCCCGGTTCTGAAAATTCCGTTAAGAGCGCGGTTTGTAATGCAAGTATTGACACGCCTGCATCAATCAGGTTCATTGACCTTAATGATAGCTCGGTATAGTTTTCCGCGCCTCTTGTTTTTGATATATTAATAATGGCAAGGGTGATTTTTGTAAATGCGTAGGTTGCTACTGCGTAGATAAAAAGTCCCGGATATTTAAATCCTCTTTCTATAAATACAATTTGCAAAACCGCAACTCCTATGGCAAAATTCATTACAAGCAGGAATAGTCCGCTATTTCTGTATAGCTTTATTGAGGAAAGTCTATTCTGCTCCTTATTTTTCTTGTAATAGTAAATACCAAGGCGACCTACGGATAAAGCAATATAATAAATAGAAAGCATTAAAAACCATACTGATTTTGAAATAATTGAAAGCGTTCCGTTAAAGATGCCAAAAACGAAGCTGAATATTAATGAAAAAAGCTCTATTGTTTTTCTTCTGTACTCTTTATTGTTAAATATCCGCTTCAACATTCTTTAATACCACCGTAAACTCGCTTCCCTTGCTTATTTCACTTGTTACAGATATTTCTCCGCCCATAATATCAATTACTTTTTTTACAAGGGCAAGCCCTAAGCCGTTGCCCTCGGATGCGTGAGAGGTATCGCACTGATAGAACCTTTCAAAAATTCGCTTGCCCGTTTCCTTGGGTATGCCGCAGCCTGTGTCGCTAACCTTGATTACCCCGCCGTTTGATATTGATTTTAGCGACACCTTGATTTTTCCGTTTTTATCTGTAAATTTAATTGCGTTTGATAATAAATTATTAATTATTATTTCAATATATCCGCTGTTTGATACAAGCATAATATCGTCAAAATCACATTCAAGCTCTATTCCCTTTTTCTCAATAATTTCCTCGTAGCCGATTACAATTTCAGCCACGGTATCGGTTAAATTGAGCTTTTTGTACTCGGGGGAGATTGTTTGATTTTCAAGCTTATTTAATTTTAAAATATTTGTGATTAAATCGCTTAGTCGCTTTGATGCTTGCAAGAGGATTTTTGAATATTTTTGTCTTGACTCGTTATCTAAGCTATCATCCTGTAAAAGCGTAGCGTAGCTTTGGATAACTGATAGCGGCGTTTTGATTTCGTGGGATACATTGGATATAAAATCGCTTTTTAAAATTTCGCTTTTTGATAGCTCGGCTGACATAGTGTTAAGGTTTTCCATTATAACATCAAATTCGTTATATTTATCGTAGGTGTGAGCTATTTCAAGCTTTGTATTAAAATCTCCTGATGCAATTTTTTCCGTTGCGTTGATTATTCTTTTCACAGGGCGTTCAACCATTATTTTACGCCTTAAAAAATCAAACACTGTTATGATAACAGATAAAATTATTACCAATATTAAAATCAGTACAGCAATAATTCCTTTATTTACCGTTCTTTTAATAATGTAATCGTAAACTAAAATGGCAACTTGCATTGTAAATGCAATTAACGCAAAGAAGCTTAAAACGCCTACCATTGAAAAGCTGCTTTTTTTAAGCTTTTTCATTTTAGCACCGCCTTATATCCAAGACCGTGAACGGTTAATATTTCAAAGCCGTTGCATTTTGCGGTTTTTTCTCTTAGCTTTGCCATATAAACATCTACTGTACGCGAGGTGGCTGAGGAATCGTAATCCCAAAACTCCTCCATAAGAGCTGACCTTGTAAATGTCTTTTTAGGATAGGACAGTAATTTAAAGAGCAAATCAAACTCTCTTACGGTAAGGGAAATTTCCTCGCCGTCAACTAACGCTGACCTTTCCTCGGTATTCATTTTAAGGTTACCGATTTCAAGTGATTTATCATTTTCGATTTTTGCGCGCCTTAAAATTGCATTGATTTTCATTATTAATACATCCATATCAAAGGGCTTTGTTACATAATCGTCAATGCCTATTGTATAGCCAAGCATTTTTGAGGATTTATCATCCTTGGCGGTCATAAAAATGATTGGCGTTGATTTGTCGGTTAATCTTATGCTTTCCGCTAAATCAAAGCCGTCCATTTTGGGCATCATTATATCGGTTAATATTAAATCAAATTTGCTTTCCTCCAATTTTAAGAGTGCTTCCTCGCCGTCGTATGCGGCAGCTACATCGTAGCCGTTATTTCTTAATGACATTGCTGCATAGCGATTTAAGTCTCTGTCGTCCTCTACTAATATTTTCACCATAAAGCACACTCCTTTTCTATTTTACTGTCCAATTATAGCTGTCTTTTATTTTTAAAAGGTTTGTAAATTGTTAATAAATTGTAAAAGTATTAATTTATTTTATCATTTACTATTTATTATTTCAAGTTTTATGTTAAAATACAGAAAACGGAGGTGATACTGTGCCCGGATTACTGTTACATTTATCGTTCGGTAAAAAAATTTATGAAAAAATCGGTGAAAAATATAAGCTTGACAAATCGGATTTTTTATCGGGCTGCTTAATTCCCGATTTAACTGTTGATAAGAAAGATTCGCATTACCGCGTGCCTGCTTCCATAACCAAATATTTTGTTCCGAAAATGGACACGGTTAAAAATGAGCTTTTTGATTTGAATGACTCCCTTAAATTGGGCTTATACTGTCATTTGTATTTAGATTATCATTTTTTTGAGCATTATATTTTCAAAAAATACAAGTGGGAAAACGGATTTGTGACTATTCCCTTCAGCGGCGTTACAATGAGTGAGGACAGCTTTTTTGAAAGAGGTAAGGGCATATACGGCGCTTACGGGGAATTAAACCATTTGCTTATAAAGGATGAAATAATAACCAATAGGGATTTAGATATTATTCCCGAGCTTTTGCCCAATACTAATATTGAAGTCTTTGATAAGCGGCGTGAAAAAAGCTGGAGGGCGGAGCTGAATGAATATTTATCCAGCGAAAATGAATATTCAGGAGAAATATTAGACTATAAACAGGTGGTTTCGCTTCTTGATGAGCTGACCGATTTATTTATTAATAATATATAATTTTTTTGTTTCTTGAGATTATTTGCTTTATTTTCATAAAAAATGAATATTTTTTGCAAAAAACTTAAAAAATTCTTGAAAAAGTATTGACTTTTAATTTAAAAAAGTATAATATAAGTGTATTATTTATATTTTTTGGAGGAAAAAATTATGAAAATCAGAGTTTTAGCTCTCATTCTCACAGTCGTACTTTGCTTAGGTATGGTTGGTATGATTGCTTCCTGCGGTAAAACAAACTACGCAGAAAACAACACAAAAATTAAAATCGGTGCTTCAGGCCCACTCACAGGCGGAGCTGCTATGTACGGTATTGCAGTTCAAAATTCTGCTCAATTAGCTGTTGATGAAATCAATGCTAAGGGCGGCTTAAACGGTATTATGTTTGAGCTTGTTATGCTTGACGACAAGCATGATGCAAACAACATCTCAACAAACTATGCAAGCCTTTATGAGGGCGGTATGCAGGTTTCACTCGGTACAGTTACAACAAAGCCAGGTCTTGAATTCAAGGGCTATGCTAACGCAGACAA
>JAFQAM010000128.1 GCA_017416885.1 Clostridia bacterium
AATACGAAATAAAATTCACCGTCAAAGAAAAAACCTTGACCGTTATTGAGGTGTTGCCATAACGGAATATGTGCTTTTCCGCTTTCATTTTTGCAATGCAAAAATATATCGAATTTGCGTAGCAAATATATCGACTTGCGAAAGCAAGCGAAAAAATGAAATATCATTGATGTAGGGGATGGCGCCCTCGACATCCCGAAGAACAACAAAAAATGGAGGCGCAACATTGGAAAATAAATTGCCCGAACGCAAGCGAACAAGAATGAAATATTTTGATTATAGCCGTAACGGCGCATATTTCATTACAATATGCACACAGGACAGAAAACAGATTTTATCAAGTATAATAAAAAATAGCGATCGAACAAATGTAGGGGAGGGGTTGTCCCTCCCGCTACTAACAGACTATGGAAAAATTTTAGAGCATAACATAAAATTAATAAACGAAAAATATGAAAATGTGATGATAACGCAGTATGTAATAATGCCAAACCACATACATATGATTTTAACAATAATGAATGAATACGGGAGGGAAAACCCCTCCCCTACGGTGTCAACGGTTGTCGGTTGGCTAAAATATCAAACGACAAAAGAAATAAATAGCACCTGTAAATGCATTGACCGAAAAATTTTCCAACGCTCATTTCACGACCACATTATAAGAAACAGTGACGATTATGACAAAATTTCAAGATACATTTATGAAAATCCATTAATTTGGGAAAAGGATTGCTTTTATGAAGAGGAATGACACCGAATTTTGTAAGGGAGGTGCTTGCTCCTCCCAAAACCAAAAATGACTAACCCGAAAAGGTTAGTCATTTAATTTTATAGGATTTTACGCAATAACCGTTCTTGTAATAAGGTACGCAAGATAAAGCGCATAACAGCTAAGCAAAATAACGCCTTGCTTTTTGCCGAGCTTGCCATTAAGTGAAAGAACAAACAGAAGCAGAGTTATACCGAGCATAACAAGTAAATCCACAACAATCTGATTTCCTGTTGTAAGAGGATTTACAGTGCCTGCAATACCTAAAATAAACAGAATATTAAAGATGTTTGAGCCTACAACATTGCCGATAGCAAGCTCATTTTCGCCCTTCTTAGCGGCAATAACGCTTGTTACAAGCTCAGGCAGAGAAGTACCAACCGCAACGATTGTAAGACCTACTAAAGCCTCTGTCAAATCCTTATCAAGACCGATAGCAAGCGCGCCCTCGGTTGCAAGCCCCTTAGCTCCAAATACAACCATTTCACCGCCGATAATGATACCCGCAATACCAACAATGCAAAGGATAATTGATTTCCAAATAGGCATATCCTTAATTACAATTTCCTCGCCTTGCGCTTGCTCCTCATCATTACCTTTTTTAGCGCTTAAAACCACATAAACAAGATAAGCGATAATTAAAACAACAAATATAATAGCTTCCCATCTTACAATTGCAAGCTTGTCCCCTAAATTAAAGAAGCAACCGAAAATCACAAGTAATGAGGAAACGGCTAAAAGAATAGGCAATTCCTTTTTAATAATTGATTTTCTTACAATCATAGGCGTAAATAATGCGCTTAAGCCTAAAACTAAAAGGATATTGCAAATGTTAGAGCCAACAACATTACCGAGAGCAACATTTGCATTTCCGCCGTTTGCTAAGGAAGCAACAGAGTCAGAAACAGAAACCGCAAGCTCAGGGCAGGATGTTCCCATTGCTACAATGGTAAGACCGATAACAAGAGGTGAAATTTTCAGCTTTTTAGCGATACTTGACGCGGAATCCACGAAAATATCGCAAAACTTCACAAGGAAGAAAACGCCAATGCCAAGCAACACAACAAAGCTGATTATCTGAAATGGCAACGGCCAATTTAAAATAAAATCAAACATTTAAATTCTCCTAAAACAGTATTTTCATTCTTACATATGTTATCATATACTGACAAAAAAGTCAATATTTTTTTAGCAGTCAGCCGTCAGCGGTCAGCAGTCAGCCGCCAGCGATCAGCCGTCAGCTTGCACCGAAGGTGCAATTCATGATTGCGTAGCAATCAATTCATGCAACCTGTTGCAATTCATGTCACGCAGTGACAATTCATTTCAATTAAAAAAGCCAACTCGTGTGAGCTGGCTTTGATTAATTTTGGCAAAATTAAATTTGCTATTTAGCTCGCGAAGCGAATTTAGCTTGCCGAAGGCAAATTTAGCTCCGTTAGGAATTTAGCTTACGTTTACGCAAATTTAGCTGTGGCTTTGCCACTATGCCTGTGAACCTGTCGGATTAACAACACTGTATCCCACATTTACAAGGTGGTCGCCCACTCTTTCAAGACGGGTGATAATGGATACATAGTAAGGTGAATGAGTAGCGTCGCAAAGATTTGTTGATAATCTTGTATAATGCTTCGCGATATTTTCCTTCTTCAGCTTATCCGCCTCAGCCTCAAGAGCTGAAAGCTCGGCAAGCTTGGATGCAGATGCATCGGGATTTTCTGTGTCGAAAATATCAACAGTCAAATCGAACATACGCATAATCTTTGCGCTCATTTCCTGAATTTCCTGCTTTGCATCATGCGAGAAGGAAAGCTGCTTTTCAGCCATTTCCTCGCTGATTTCAATGAAGTTTTTCGCGTGGTCACCTATTCTTTCAAGGTCATTGATAACATGGAAGAAAGCGCCGATGTGCTTTTCATCGCTCATATTAACCTCGCTTGATAACTGAATAAGGAAATCTGTAAGAGCCTTGTTTGTAAAGTTGATTGTCTTTTCTCTTGCATAAATTACAGGCGGAACATCCTTGTTTGGATTATTAATATCATTAAGGGAAGCGAAAATGTTGTCCTTTGCTAAGTGAGCCATATGCTCAATTTCCTTTTTAACCTGATCGTAAGCGATAGCGGGAGTAACAAGAAGTCTTTCGTCAACATATTTAAGCTGCTCCTTGCTTTCATCGGATTTTTTATCCTTGATAACGATTTCAGAAAGCTTAACAAGATACTGAACAAACGGAGCAAGCAGGACAGTATTAAGAACATTAAAGATAACATGGAAAAATGCGATCTGGAATTGAACATCGTCTGTTATGCTTGCAAGCACGCCTGCAAACCAACCGCCTGTTATCCAAAGAATAGTTGCAAATACAACATTACCGACAATCTTTACAAAGAAGTGGATAAATGTGGTACGCTTTGCATTTGTTCCTGTACCGATACAAGCAAGTAATGCAGTAGCGCAAGTACCGATATTTGAGCCAAGCACGATAAATAATGCGCTTTCAACAGGGATTACACCGCTACCAACCATGATAATAACAATACCGGTTGCCGCGGAAGAGCTTTGAATTATAGCGGTAAATACTATACCTAAAAGAATAAGTAAAAGTGGGAATCTGATTGTTTCAAAAATACCGACAAAGAAATCGGTAATTTCCGCGCCACCAAGAGCGCCACTCATAAGGTCAAGACCTACGAAAATAACGCCGAGACCGCAAAGAATTGTACCAATCAGCTTAACCCTGTCATTTTTCTTAACGAACATCATCATAACACCGACAAAGGCAAGCACGATAGCAATATCACTGAATGAAATAGCTCCCTTTTCGCCCGAAAGCGCTACAATAAGACCTGTAACTGTTGTACCGATGTTAGCGCCAAGAATAATAGAAGCGGCTTGGAAAAGTGTCATAACGCCTGCATTTACAAGACCGATAACCATTACCGAGGTAGCCGAGGATGATTGAATAATAGCTGTAACCGCAGTACCGATACCGATACCCGCAAAGCGATTATTACTTATTTTTCCGAGCAGACGCTTTAAACCGTTGCCTGCGCCCTTTTCGAGACCCTCTCCCATCATATTCATACCGACAATAAATACGCCAACGCCGGCAAGCAACAGAAGAAGTGATTTTAATAGTTCCATAGTTTTCTCCTAAGACAGATTGACAATACACGATATTATCATAATAATGTTATCATAAACTTAAAAAAATGTCAATAGAAAATTAGGGGATAGGATATAGGGGATAGGGTATAGGGATGCACCGAAGGTGCAATAAAAAAGCCAACTCGTGTGAGTTGGCTTTGATTTGTATTAGCGAAATTAATGCTTACGCATTAGCGAAATTACTTCGTGGCGAAATAAAATTTGCTATTTAGCTTGCCGAAGGCAAATTTAGCTCCGTTAGGAATTTAGCTTGCGATTACGCAAATTTAGCTCCATTAGGAATTTAGCTGTGGCTTTGCCACTATGCTTGTGAACCTGTCGGATTAACTACACTGTATCCCACATTTACAAGGTGGTCGCCCACTCTTTCAAGACGGGTGATAATAGACACATAGTAAGGTGAATGAGTAGCGTCGCAAATATTTGTTGAAAGACGGGTGTAATGCTTCGCGATATTTTCCTTCTTTAGCTTGTCAGTTTCTGCTTCAAGCGCTGAAAGCTCTGTAAGCTTAGAGGTTGATGCATCTGCATTTTCGCGGTCGAAAATATCAACGGTTAAGTCAAACATACGCATAACCTTTTCGCTCATTTCGCGAATTTCCTGTCTTGCCTCCTGCGAGAAGGAAAGCTGCTTTTCGTTCATTTCCTCACTGATTTCAATGAAGTTTTTCGCGTGGTCGCCTATTCTTTCAAGGTCATTGATAACATGGAAGAAAGCGCCGATATGCTTTTCATCACTCATATTAACCTCGCTTGAAAGCTTGATTAAAAAGTCTGTAAGAGCCTTGTTTGTAAAGTTGATTGTCTTTTCTCTTGCGTAAACCACAGGCGGAACATCGCTTTTGTGCTCATTAATATCAGCAAGAGAGGCGTCAACATTTGCCTTCGCAAGATGCGCCATATGCTCAATTTCCTTCTTAACCTGATCGTAAGCAATTGCAGGAGTAACAAGAAGTCTTTCGTCAACATATTTAAGCTGCTCTTGCTCCTCGGTTGTTTTCTTATCCTTAATAACTGCCGTAGCATATTTAACAAGAAGCTGAGCAAAGGGTACAAGAATAAGAGTTGTTGTTACATTGAATATTACATGGAATATAGCGATTTGCATTTCATATGTGGGCAATACTGAAAGAATATTGGGTAGCCAGTTTCCTGTTGGCCATAAAATCGCGGTAAATATAGCTGTACCGATAACATTGAAGGTAAAGTGAATAAGCGCGGTTCTCTTTGCGTTTGTGCCTGTACCGATACAAGCAAGAAGCGCGGTTACACAAGTACCGATATTTGAGCCAAGTACGATAAATAATGCGCTTTGTACTGAAATTACGCCGCTACCCGCCATAACGATAACAATACCCGTTGCCGCAGATGACGATTGAATAATAGCGGTAAATATAGCGCCGATTATAATAAGAAGAAGAGGGAAGTCAACTATCTCAAAAATGCCCTTAAAGAATGATGAAATCGCATCTCCGTCAAGCGCTCCGCTCATAATGTCAAGACCTACGAAGATAACGCCAAGACCGCAAAGAATAGAGCCGATAAGCTTTACCCTGTCATTTTTAACGAACATCATCATTACGCCGATAAATGCAAGTAAAATCGCAACATCGCTGAATGAAATTGCTCCCTTTGAGCCTGAAAGCGCAACAATAAGGCCTGTAACCGTTGTACCGATATTTGCGCCCATAATAATAGAAACAGCTTGGAAAAGAGTCATAACGCCTGCATTTACAAGACCGATAACCATTACTGAGGTTGCCGAGGATGATTGAATAATACCCGTTACCGCTGTACCGATTGCAACGCCTGCAAAACGGTTGTTGCTGATTTTTGCAAGCAACCTTTTAAGTCCGCCGCCTGCGCCCTTTTCAAGTCCGTCGCCCATCATATTCATACCGACAATGAATACGCCAACGCCGGCAAGTAACAGAATTAATGATTTTAGTAATTCCATAAAAGCTCCTTAAAATTTATAAATTAAATTTCGGTTAAATAATATCAAAATCGAATTTAAATGTCAACAAAAAAACACGATTTTACATAAGCTTTACATTACGCAATCTGAGCTATATAAAGATATACAAAGAAACCTGCGTATGAAAGCAGCATTATAGCGCCGCCCCATCTGTGCAGCCTTCTGCCTTTTAATGAAAGCACAAGAAGCAAAACCGCGCAAGCAAGTGAAATTACAGTATCAATTAAGAAGCCCTGCGCAAAATTAATAGGCATAATAAGCGATGTAATACTTAATATAAATAAAATGTTGAAAATGTTACTGCCTACAATGTTACCGATTGCAATATCGGAGTTTTTCTTCATAGCAGCCGCAACTGAAGTAAATAGCTCAGGCAAGGAAGTGCCGAGAGCAACAATTGTAAGACCGATAAACGCATCGGAAAGTCCCGCTCTTTCAGCTAAGCTTGTAGCAGATTTAACGGCAAACTCACTACCGAAAATAATCATTGCCATACCGAATACTATAAATACAAGGGATTTCCAAATTGGAAGCTCTGTAAGCTCAGCCTTGACTGCTTTCTTTTTTGATGCTAAAAGATAAACGGTATAAAGAGCAAAGCCTACAAAAAGTGAAATGCCGCTTATAAGACAGTAGGTATTGCCGCAAGGCTCATAAAATTGACCTGCAATAGCAATAATACCGCCGATTATGGCAATTAAGCAGGAAAGATAAACAGGTGTTTCGTTTAATTCAACCTTTTCTTCCTCTTCCTTATTCTTTTTCGCGCTGAAAAAGAGATAGGTTAAATAGCCGATAAATCCAATCAACAGTAAAATACCGCCCCACCATTCAATAACGCCTGTAAGACCGAGCGCAAAAAGTAAAGCGCTTGCGCCCATTACAATCGGAATTTCAATTTTCTGTGTGGATTTTTGTATTGCGAGTGGGAAAACAATGGCGGAAATGCCAAGAATTATAAGAATATTTAAAATATTACTGCCAACCACATTACCGATTGAAACATCAGCATTTCCCTGTAATGCTGCTTGAATACTAACAGCCGCCTCAGGCATTGATGTGCCCATAGCAACGATAGTAAGACCGATAATTAACTGTGGAATTTTAAACCTTCTTGCAACACTTGACGCGCCGTCAACGAAGAAGTCTGCGCCCTTGGCAAGCAATGTAAAGCCGATTGCCAAAAACACGATGTCTAAAAAAATTTGCATAAAAAGAGAGCTCCTTTCAAAATCTTGATAGAGCTCTAAAAAATTTATATATAAAAAAGACAAGCCCTATCTGCATAATTTGCAAATAAGTCTTGCCACAAAGAAAAGCCACTTCTTTGATATGCTACCGGATTTTACTCGTGATGACGATAACATAAACGCATAGCGTCGGCTACTCCCTTAACTTACAAA
Organism: Clostridia bacterium; assembly: GCA_017416885.1. GTDB lineage: Bacteria > Bacillota > Clostridia > Oscillospirales > CAG-272 > RGIG2000. The sequence goes on from JAFQAM010000128.1 coordinate 7,325, forward strand.
AGCATTTTACCACCAAAAAATTCTTTTGTCAAGAATTTTTTTAGCCGTCAGCTGTTAGCTCACATTTTCGCTTTGCTAAAATATATCGAAACTGCGTAGTGGTTATATCGAAATTTACGAAGTAAATTATATCGAATTTCACGCAGTGAAATATATCGAGTGCGTAGCACATTTTGGTGGTCAGTGGTTAGCATGCACCTTGCGGTGATTACATACGACACTGCGTGTCAATTCCATACAATGCTACGCACCCATTACATACACATCTACGATGTGATATTATATCATCAAAACCACTTGACAAGCAAGAATTTTGATGATATAATAAATGGGACAACCTGTCCCAAAGGAGCAGAAAATGAAACAAGAGATAATTGAAAAAATCAAAAGCAGTATAGAGGAATATTTTATAAAAGAGGATATTTCGCCCTCAATCAGGGAAATATCAACAATGATAGATGTGCCGAAAAGCACAGTGCAAAGATATGTCACCTATATGGAAAATGAGGGACTTATAACTAAAACCGAAAGAGGCATAGAAACTAAAAAAACTATCAAATCAGATAGCAACACCGTAAGAGTGCCAAGAGTCGGCTCTATCCCCTGCGGACCTCTTAACGAGGAAGAGGAGTACATTGAGGAATATATCAAGCTTCCAAGAGTTATTACGGGAGAGGGCGAGTTTTATTTGCTCACCGCCTCAGGCAACTCAATGATAGACGCAGGCATTGACGACGGCGACTTAGTGCTTATCAAGCTGCAAAATCACGCAAAATACGGGGATATAGTAGTAGCCCTTGCCGACGGAAAAAACACTCTTAAAAGATATATGCCAAACGAGGAAAAGAGAGTAATAATTCTTCATCCCGAAAATAAGGAAATGGAGGATATTGTGGTAAAGGATATTGTTATACAGGGAGTAGCCACAAAAATAATCAAAAGCATATGAAATATGAAAGAATACCGTTAATGATAGATGTTATATTCACAAAAGAGGGTAATATGATGCCGCGCACCTTGATTTTTGACGAAAAACGCTTTGAAATACGCAAGGTAATAAAAAAGCGCCGCTTTTGTCCCAAGGAGATACCCTGTGTTGCCCCCATTGAATATACAGTAATGATAGATAATATAGAAAAGAAAATCTATTTCGAGCCTGATACATTTATGTGGTTTTCAGTAAAATCAACCGTGGGTTGATTTTACTCATTTAATTGCGTAGCAATTTCACTGAACGAAGTTCAAGCACAGCTTGCTACTTCACTGTCGAAGACAACTTCACAAACAAAGTTTACTTCACTAATATAAAATGTGAAGTTCCTGCGGAGTGAAGTTTGCTTTGCAAGTGAAGTTTTGCTATGCAAAGGGAAACGCTAACGCAGTGAAAAAGATATGTTGGAGAAAAATGAGATCAATATTACACAGCGACGCAAACTGCTTTTATGCCTCTGTTGAGGCAGTATTAAATCCCGAATTAAGGGATAAAGCGGTGGCAGTTTGCGGTTCGGAGGAAGACAGACACGGCATAGTTCTTGCAAAAAGCGAAAAAGCTAAAAGAGCAGGCGTTACCACAGGTATGGCTTGCTGGGAGGCAAGAAGCAAATGCCCCGATATTATAATTGTAAAGCCGCACTTTGAATACTATTCAAAATTTTCAAAATATCTGCACGAAATATATCAGCGCTATACCGATTTAGTTGAGCCCTTTGGACTTGACGAATGCTGGCTTGATGTGACAAATTGTCTAAAATCCCCTATGGAAATAGCCGAGGAAATAAGACAGACAGTCAAGGACGAATTGGGACTTACCGTCAGCATAGGCGTGTCCTTTAATAAGGTTTTTGCCAAATTGGGAAGCGATCTAAAGAAGCCTGATGCAATTACCGAGATTACCGAGGAAAACTTTAAAAGCAAAATTTGGGGACTTCCTTGCAGTGACCTTCTATATTGCGGCAGAAGTATGACGGAAAAGCTGAAACGAATAGGCGTAAAAACCATAGGACAAATAGCCGAGCTGACTCACGAATATATGATGGGAAAATTCGGCAAAGCGGGAAGCGACCTATGGATATATGCAAACGGACTTGATAACAGTCAGGTTGCCCACAAGGACCATTACGAGCCTGCTAAAAGCATAGGCCACGGAATAACCTGTGTCAGCGATATCCGTAAGCTTGACGAGGGCAACAAGGTAATTTACGCGCTATGCCAGGATATCGGCTATAAATTAAGAGCAATGAAGCTAAGAGCAAAGGGCGTTAGCTTAGGCATAAAGTATAAGGATTTAACATACCAGGGCTATCAGGTAAAGCTTGAAAATCCCACACAGGATGAGGGATTTATAGCAAAAACCGCTTGCGAGATACTAAAAAAGCATTACGATCCAATGCATATAATAAGAGCGCTAACCGTTACCGCCATCAACCTTGAGGACGAGGACGCAAACGAGCAAATCAGTATGTTTTTCGACTATGAGGAACGGGAAAAAAGAGAAAAGCTAAACAAGGTCATAGACGAAATCAAAAGAGAATACGGAAGCGCCGCTATCAAGCCCGCCATCATTCTTGACGAGGACAAAATGCCAAGCAAGGAGCAGGGCAAGGTGTTGCCGGGAAAAATGCACCGGTAGGTGCATTTTTAGCTAAATTTGCGTTGCACGCAAGCTAAATTCGCCTTTGGCGAGCTAAATTCACTTCGTGAGCTAAATTGCCTTCGGCAGCTATAAGAAGCAAATTTAATTTAGCTATGTTGCTTGCAACATAATTTAGCTATTGAGAAGGTACCCTTACTGGGGTCGAACCAAATTGCCTCGGAACGATAAATCCTTGAGCCTTCGTCCGTCCTTTGCTTTGAAAGGTTTTTACCTTCCTGCACCAAAGTCCGAACAAATTCTCTAACGATTTATTCGCTCGGAGGTGCGTAGCAGTTTCAAAGGAGAAAATAGGTTGGTAGGCAAGGCGAAAAGGTGAAGGCGATTAAAAAATCGGCAAGACTTTTCAACACAGAATAGCAATCTATTTTCCCTTTAAAACCAAATCGGTTCGACCCCAGTAAGGGTACAGAGCAATAATTTAGCTACAAAGCGTATGCTTTGTAATTTAGCTGAAATTTTAATCCGCTAACCACTAACAACTAACTGCTGAAAATTTTCAATTTTCCCCTTGACAAATACACTTTACTGTGCTAAAATCGTAGTATCTTTTAATACAAACC